>CBFGXV010000312.1:0-4548 GCA_965652755.1 uncultured Chryseosolibacter sp.
TCGCTGCTGTCTTGGGGCGGCTTGACGCCCGCGTCGGCGCTGCAGCCCGCGCCCAGGCCAACGGCCAGGATGGCGGCAGAGATCAGGAGGGAGCGGCGCTTGTGGAGGGCTTGCATGGCGGACCTCCTTCAGGTTAAAGCCCGCATAGACGGGAACCACTGGCTGCTCCTCCGTAAAAAGTATCCAATCACGATCCTTCTTCGGGATCTCCCGCCATGGCTTATCAATATCGTAACCCATCGTGGTCAGAATGTCCCGCAGATTCTGACCCTGCCATGCCGAGGGCCAGGCGGCGATCGCCTTCCCACGGATCGTCAGAGAATCGTCAGGGACCATCGATTTTTCAGTCACCTCATATACCCTTCCAAGTCCATGGCAACGCGGGCAAGCACCCTGCGGCGTATTGGTTGAGAAGGATTCTGCGTAAAGGATCTGTTGGTTCGCAGGATAATCACCGGCGCGTGAATACAGCATCCTCAATAAGTTTGAAAGTGTGGTGACGCTGCCAACGGAGGACCTGGTGGACGGAGCCCCGCGCTGTTGTTGCAAAGCTACGGCCGGAGGCAGACCTCTTATGTCCTGAACCTTCGGAACCGACATCTGATGAAAGAGTCGCCGGGCATAGGGTGATACCGATTCGAGATAACGCCTCTGCGCCTCGGCGTAGAGCGTCCCGAAAGCAAGCGACGATTTGCCTGATCCGGAGACACCGGTGAATACAACCAGGGCATCGCGCGGTATCTGCAATGAAACATTCTTTAGATTATGCTCGCTGGCGCCCAGCACTTCAACAAAGCCCGGGCGTCCTTTTTGGTTATTCCGCAAACCATTAACCATAGTAAAGACACGTAAAACACCGTGCCCTGTGACAAAAGCGGCTAAGCGGATGCAGCAGCAACTGGCTGCAGACACTATGCAGTATGCACCTGGGGTCTTTGAATAACGCAGGTACTCGCAATCTTGTCATGCCACGCCCTGCTGTTCCGGTCAGCCAGAAGAACGATCGTATCCGCAATGAACAGCAGTCCATGTGCAAAGTTGATTATTTCCAGGATGGTAAAACTTGAAAGGTACTCGGTATATTCACCATAGCCCGAAACAGATTCAAAACCCGCGAGCTGATAAATGCCAAACGTAACGACGAGACTGAGCAGGGAAGGCGCGAGGTGAAACACATTGCGCAGGAGAACTTCGCTAAGGGATGCCCTCTCAAATTTCAGGTTCACAACTTTCAGATCGAAGGCCATCTTCCCGAGGGTGGCCCCATAAGCCATTTCCATGAAGGGTTTATATGCGATTGACACCAGAGTTAATACCAACAGCAGCAGCGAACTTTTCCATGTGGTGATATTGAGAAAGTTCAAACCGAACGAAAGGGGGGCCAGCACCAGGCCATCAATGATAAGGGCACCAAGACGTGGCCAGAAACCTCCGTATCTGACATTCGGTTCGTGGGTTTGAATAAGTGGCTGATCAAGTACTTCTTCCATTATAGCAGAGATTTAAAATTCAATATACTGAATTGGTGCCTGCTATGGAACTGCCACACTGAACGTCGAAACACAACGCGCTGCAACCCAATGGTGTGTCCCTGGAGATGAAAGCTGGTATGGAATTTTAGCCCTTTATGTCACGGCAAGACCACCATGGCATGAAAAACTTTTTCAGAAACAACAGTTTATCATTGGTATTCCTCGGGCTCTTTTTCATTACCCTTGTCGGGCAAATCATCACGGGACGGAACGAACACAACGAGGAAACGGTGGAAATTGGTGGCAAAAAGCTCAGCACCTCCGAATATGTGACGTCGGGGCATTTCCTTCAATCTACTTTCGAGAACTGGGAAAGCGAATTCCTCCAGATGGCGCTTTTCCTCATTGGCAGTATGTTCCTTTACCAGAAAGGATCGTCCGAATCAAAAGATCCCGACAAGGAGGAAGACGTGGACAGAGAGCCGAACCCACGCAGGAAAAAAGCCCCTTGGCCAGTCAAGAAAGGCGGACTCGCCCTTGCGATATATAAGCACTCGCTGTGCTATGCGTTTACCCTGCTATTTCTGCTTTCGTTCTATGCTCATTGGAAAGGAAGTCTCAAGGATTATAATGAAGAACAAGTATTAAAAGGCAAACCGACTGAAACCGCTGTGGAATATCTCTCCGGCTCTCGTTTCTGGTTCGAGTCGTTTCAAAACTGGCAGAGCGAATTCCTCTCCATTTTTGCCATTGTCCTGTTATCGGTGTATTTACGGGAGCAAGGGTCACCACAATCCAAACCTGTTGATGCTTCCCACGAGGAGACTGGCTCCTGAAGGTTTCTTCAACTTCTTATTCCGAAACTAGTACATCCCGGACCTCCAATAGCTTAGGCATAAAGCTCGCACAATTCTCCGCTGCTGTCGGCGAAGTCACTGAGACGCATATCCATTACATGAGCCATCGAAAGGTAAAGATTTGCCAGCGGTGTCTCTTTCGGGAACTGAAGATTCTGACCCGTTCTCAATTTACCACCCGCTTTTCCTCCTACGATCACGGGAAGGTTGCGCGGGGAATGTGAGTTACCGTCGCGCAGACCCGAAGTGAACATGATCATCGAGTTGTCAAGCAAATTACTTTCTCCATCCGGGATACATCTGAGTTTTTCCAGGAAGTAGGCGTAAAGCGACACGTAGTATTCGTTTATTTTCCTGTATTCTTCCAGCGCGCCTGCCAGGTTCTGGTGATGCGATATCTGATGGTGACTTCCCTGAACCCCTGGCAGAAATGAAAAATTCCGTCCGCTGGCGGCGTTGCCAAACATATATGTGATCACGCGGGTGGCATCACTCCAGAAAGCCAATGCCATGATGTCCAGCATCTGCTTGAACTTTTCAGTCGCGTCCACTCCGACTACCTGCTCTTTAAATTCATCGATCCGCATGTTCAACCCAACGAGTTCCTTTTTTATTTCAGGCGTCACCTGGCGTTCGAATGCTTTCAGCTTCTCTTCGTTATCGATGCGTTTTTCCAGCGATCGGATCGACTCAAGATATTCCTCAAGCTTGTCCTGGTCGGCGCGGCCCAGTTTTCGCTGAAGCGCGCTCGCATCGTCTTTGACCAGATCAAGCACGCTATTCTTCCATGTCTGATCATGTGTTTCGGTATTGGGAAGCACACCACGGAACAAGCGGTCAAACGCCATTCTCGGATCGATCTCGCGCGTACAGGGTTGAGTAGGAGATTTCCATGAGATGCTTGCCGCATAAAGACGCGTGAATCCCGTAGCGCCGCAAATCCCGGAGTTCACACGCTCCATACCATACTGCAAAGAATCAAAGAGTGTATCCTGTCCTTTCTGCTGGGCAATGAGCTGATCGAAAGAGATCCCTCCGCTGTTGATGTTGTCCCCAAGGGTTTTCAGGATAGGCCTGCAGGTAAGAATGTTAGCCGTCTTGGCAAAGTGCCCTTCTGCGCCGGGGAAGATCGAGCCTTTGTTCATCAGCTCATTCAGCACAATGATATCCTGTTTCACGTTCGACAATGGCTGCAAAGTTTTTGACAGCTCAAAATTTTCACCGAAACCAGTAGGCGTCCAGTGGTCTTTATTCACACCGTTCGGCATATAAAGACAGGCAAAGCGTGTCGGCCTCTTGCCCATGTTATAAGAACTCATTCCCGGGGGTACCATAGCCTGCAGGAATGGCAGAGCGATGCAGGCGCCCATGCCTTTTAACATTCGTCTGCGGGAAATATGCCATTTGCTCATAATCCTGTTTTATTTTTTATTGCTCGTCAGAAAGATTCGTTACAAGTCTTTCTCCTTTATCATTGACTTTAAACCGAAAAGGCTCGAGGTTAACAAGTTCAATGATGAACTTCTCAGTATCGAACCGATTAGCCTTAAGGTTCTTCGCAAGCCTCTGAATGTAGAGCTCATCGACGAATCCCACATTGCGGCCGATCGCATAGATGAACATTTTCTCGGATAATGTTCTTGCGAACTCATCCTCTTTTGTCGCCAGGATCTTCTTTAGTTCCATCGGTCCCGTGAAAACCTCTCCGCTCGGCAAAGTATCCCACGCTATGATGGGTTTGTCTCCGTAGCTATTACGCCACCGCCCCGTCGGGTCAAAATTTTCCAAACCGAATCCGATCGGATCCATCTTCTGATGACAATTGGCACACGTTGGATTCTCACGGTGTTTTGTGAGTAAATCCCTGATGCTGGCATTCTTGTTCGTGGAAGCTTCCTCGGGAAGTTCTCCCGCGTCGGGTGGCGGCGGCGGTGGCGGTGAGCCGAGGATCTCCTCGAGCACCCATTTTCCCCGCAGCACCGGGCTTGTTCTCAAAGGCATCGATGTTGTTGCAAGGACACTGCCCATGCCCAACACACCTCCGCGAATCCGATCAGTCAACACAACTTTGCGCATGTCCTTCCCGCGGACTCCCGCAATACCGTAGTGCGCAGCCAGCTCCTCGTTGAGGAATGTGTAGTCGCTGTCTAGCAGGTCAAGAAAATTCCTGCTCGTGATCAGAACATAATAAAAGTATTCCACCATCTCATAATACATCG
>CBFGXV010000313.1:0-4530 GCA_965652755.1 uncultured Chryseosolibacter sp.
CTCCCCGCGAATCCGCCGGTGCTGTCATCAATTTTCCGGGCCAAAATGGTGGAGGCTGGAACATCCCATCACTTGATATCATCGCTGCTTATGAAACCGGCGATCTTCGGAAAGATGTTTCTTTAAAGGAAGGATACACGAACAAATCGGGCGCGTGGGTTCCGGTTCCTTTCATCAATAAGTACAATCACCCGCACACCGTGTTGGGCGCGACTAACGACAATTGGCCTGTGCTTCGCTATGCGGATGTTCTCTTGATGCTTGCAGAGGCAATCAACGAAGTATCCGGCCCGACTTCAGAGGCTTACGGCTACTTGAATGCTGTGCGTTCCCGCGCCGGTCTGAGTGGCTTATCGGGTCTTGACAAAGATTCATTCCGCGCCGCTGTGCTGGCCGAACGACGAATAGAGCTGGCATTTGAAAACCACCGTTGGTTTGATTTGAAAAGAACGATGACTCCTGACCAGCTGGCGGCTTTCTTAAACGCTTACGGACTGATCGAAAAGAGCAATCCGACTACCAGCCGAGGCGGTATCCCGTTTTCTTCGGCCGATTTTCAGTTCGCCCCCTATGAAGCGCTGTTCCCTATTCCGGCAGACCAGATCAGGATCAATCCGAAGCTGACCCAAAATCCGGGGTATTAGCTTTGTATTGAATAGCGGTAATTTTGCATCCCTGTGCCTTGTCTGAGAGTTTTGAATGGAGCAAGCATTTAACTTTCAAGGCAATTGCGCAGGGATGCTTATTACAGGAGGGCAGAATATATCACGTTTCTTTAGACGGTATAGTGCAGGATACTTTTTCATCAGAAAACTTTCATCTTTAATGTTTTTAGAAATAATAGATGAGTTATGGTTGATCTTTTTGTAGAGATGGCGTTCAGTGTCTTCGACGATTTTACGGCCGCTCAGGGGTTCTTATGTTTTATTCCTGAACATGGCGTACTGTTAAATTTCTGGCTGTGGCAATTCCTCGGTCGTCTTCACCCTATGATCGTTCATTTTCCTATAGGGCTTCTCGTGGTGGCTTTCATTTTGGAGCTGTTTAGTTTTAGAAAAAAAAAACAGGGAGTTCCGTTTCGCCATATATCTGGTGCTCGCTATCGGCGCAGTGAGCGCATTGCTGGCCGTCATTCTCGGATGGTTTCTTGAAACGCAGGACCAATACAGCGGAGACGTGCTCACCATTCATAAATGGACGGGAATGGCCACGGCTTTCCTTGGGCTGATCACCTTCGCATTGCTTCGCAAAATTATCCGGAATGAGCAATGGCGCCTTCTCAAGGTCTACCGCATTGTGCTCGCAACTACCGTTGTCAGCATCTCCATAGCAGGTCACATGGGCGCTACGCTTACACATGGGGAAGATTTTCTGACTGGTGTATTACCTTGGAACAATCCGGAGATTCCGCGTGGAAATCCAGACTTCGATGTTGCGCAATTCGCCAGCAAGGGAAACAAGCTGGATAAAAAACAAGTGGCCGACCTGAACCTCGAGGTACGCTCCATTTTCGCCCACAACTGCTACAAATGTCATAGTGCGGAAAAAATCAAGGGCGAACTTCGACTAGATAAAAAGGAATTTGTGATGAAAGGCGGAGAATCCGGTCCGGTAATCGAGACAGGACATCCGGAAAAAAGTGAAATGATCAGACGTTTGCGTTTGCCCCGGGAGGATGAAGAGTCCATGCCGCCAAAAGGCAAATCATTAACCGAAAAAGAAATAGCCACGCTGGAATTTTGGATCAAGGCCGGGGCGCCGTGGCCGGATAACGCTGACGAAAAAAGTGTTTACCGCGTAGCGGAGCTGGCGCCCAGAAAGCCAATCCTGCCTCCGGATGAAGTAGGGTTGGAAAACCCCATAGACCGCTTTACGGATAATTACTTTGAACAAAAAAAGATCAAGTGGCCAGCGGTGGTGGACGACCGAATTTTCATGCGCAGGGTGTATCTTGATATAGTCGGGTTGTTGCCGCCAAAAGAAAAGATCACTGAATTTGCGGTGGATGATAATCCCGCCAAGCGCGAACTGCTGGTGAGGGAACTTCTAAGCCGCAACGACGACTATGCTCAACATTGGCTGAGCTTCTGGAATGATGCGCTGCGAAACGATTATTCAGGTACAGGATATATCACAGGCGGCCGATTCGCGATTACTGAATGGTTGTATGAAGCCTTGCTTACAAACAAGCCGTATGATGTCTTCGTGCGGGAGCTGATAAGCCCCGACAAAAGGTCTGAAGGCTTTATCAAAGGAATTCAGTGGCGCGGCACTGTCAATGCGAGCCAGCGCGTGGAGATGCAGGCGGCTCAAAATATTTCACAGGTCTTCCTGGGCCTGAACCTCAAATGTGCTTCCTGTCACGACAGTTTTATCAGTGACTGGAAATTATCCGAGGCTTATGCCTTCGCAAACATTTTTTCCGACTCCACACTGGAAATCAACCGTTGTGATAAACCTACTGGCAAGATGGCGGGCACTCAGATAATTTTCGAGGAATTAGGGACCATCGACAGTACCGCAAGCGTTGATGAAAAATTGAAACAACTTGCGCAATACCTCACGGCGCCTCAAAATGGCAGGCTTTACCGGACAATTGTTAACAGGATCTGGGCGCAGCTAATGGGTCGGGGAATTGTGGAACCGGTCGATCTCATGGATAACCTTCCCTGGAGTCAGGACTTGCTGGACTGGCTGGCTTCTGATTTTTACGCGAATAAAAACAACCTTAAGGATCTGATCTATACGATCACAACTTCAAAAACGTATCAACTGCCAACCGTTGGTATCAAGAGTGAAAATGATATGATCGCCGAGGATTACAAGTTCAGGGGCATGCACCGCCGGCGTCTGTCTGCGGAGCAGTTTGTCGATGCGGTGAGCACCGTTATTTATCCGATATACGCCGATACCTTGAAACATTTTGATCCCTGGCAGAAGTTGCCATCGCGGCCCTCTTATCCCTATGCCAGGGCATCACTGGTGAAGAACGATGCATTTTTAACGGCCCTGGGACGACCCAACCGTGAAAATGTCTCCACCAGCCGGTCCTCTCAGGCAAACCTTCTGCAGGCGCTGGCGCTCACGAACGGTGAAGCGTTTAACACTGCGCTGGAAGCGGGCGCCGCCATTTGGAGAGAAAGACATGCTACCAGTGAGGAGCTGATCAGAGAGGTTTATCTCCGTGCTTTGGCAAGGCATCCTGAGAAAGAAGAAATGGACACCGCCCTCGAGATTCTCGGATCATCGCCAGGTGTGGAAGATATCCAGGATTTTTTGTGGGCTGTTATGCTTCTCCCTGAATTTCAATTGATATTTTAATGTTATCAAGTTTACTGTCAACGTATGAGTAAAAGCAACTGGAACAGACGCGAATTCCTGCAAAAGACCAGCGCCGCAACATTGGCGCTTCTGGCAGCCGGTGCACCTGCGAGCCTCCTGAACTCCTGTTCAAAAGGGAAAATTAAATCTAAAGCTGACACCGTAATTTTACTTTGGATGGCGGGTGGGATGGCGCATACGGATACTTTCGATCCGAAAAAATATACGCCCTTTGAAAAAGGAATGGAAGCCAACAGCGTGTTGAGCACGTTCAAGGCTGTACCAACCGTGCTGGATGGAGTTAGCTTTTCTGAAGGACTCCAGTCCATCGGTGGGGTGATGGATCTGGGGACGATTATCCGCTCATATGTCGCCGCAGACCTCGGTCACATTCTACATTCGCGGCATCAATATCACTGGCATACCTGTTATGAACCTCCCCAGACCGTAGCCGCCCCTCACATAGGGTCGTGGATTGCAAAAGAACTGGGTCCAAAAAATCCCGTCATACCAGCGTTTATCGATATTGGTCAGCGCTTCACGGTCGGTGAGGCGGAGGAGCTGAAAGCATTTCACACTGCCGGCTTTCTTGGAAATGAGTTCGGTCCGTTCCTGATCCCGGACCCCGGCACCGGTCTGGAGAGTGTGAAGCCGCCTGCGGGCATGAGCTACCAACGTTTTGAGAGACGCAATCAGTTATACAACGAGCTGATCAGCAAAAGTCCGGTGGGAGAATTCGGCAGCGATTATCAGAAGGAGTCGCTAAAGCGTTCCATGGAGCAGGCCTACCGGCTTCTTAATTCACCTGAAGCAAAAGCATTCGATCTGGCAAGTGAGCCCAAAGAATCCTATGACATTTATAACACCGGTCGTTTTGGATTGGGTTGTCTGCTTGCACGCAGGCTGACCGAGCAGGGCGCGCGTTTCATCAGCGTGACCACGGAGTACGAACCATTCAAAGGTTGGGATACGCACGAGAACGGCTACACGCGTTTGATAGACATGAAAAAACAAATCGACAGGCCAGTAGCTCAGCTGATAAAAGACCTTAAACAATCCGGTCACCTTGATCGAACGATAGTCATCCTCGCCAGTGAATTCAGCAGGGATATGATGACTGAAGGAAGACCTGGCGCGACGGTAAAAGAACAAGTCAATCAGCCCGATATCATCAATGATCTTAAGTTCTATGGGATGCACCGTCACTTT
>CBFGXV010000314.1:0-4510 GCA_965652755.1 uncultured Chryseosolibacter sp.
GACCGGGGCCCAATTTTCTTGAAAAAGTCGCAATTATGGGACTTAATGGTTAAAAATATACCTTAACTACAACGTTTTCGCTAATTTTTATGTAAATAAGGGTGTATTTCAACCATATATGGCCAATATTTGTATAAATAATCCGAAAGACACGCTAAATTTTAACCACTAATCAATCAAAACATGAAAAAAGCTATTCTTCCGTTTGCCTTGCTCATTGCTGTTAGTGTGCTGGCACTTTTTTTTCCGGCAGTGCCGAAGCAGATTGTTACAGAGGGCATCGTCGCCGGTGACGTAGCCTGGATGCTGGCAGCGGCCGCGCTTGTGCTTTTAATGACACCCGGGCTGGCCTACTTCTACGGTGGCATGATCGATACAAAGAACATCATCTCGACGATGTTGCAAAGCTTCATTGCCATGGGGGTGATCAGCGTCCTGTGGATCGTAGTAGGATTCAGCCTTGCCTTTGGCGAGTCACAAGGCGGCTTGATCGGCGACCCGACCACCTTCTTTATGTTTCAAAATGTTCTTGACGGAAAGCCCTGGTCCCTGGCGCCTACCATCCCATTGATCTTGTTCGCTTTCTTCCAGTTGAAATTTGCGATCATCACACCCGCACTGATCACGGGTACTTTTGCCGAGCGGATCAAATTCAAATCCTACATTATATTCCTGGTTTTGTTCTGTCTTTTCATCTATGCACCCCTCGCACACTGGACATGGCATCCTGAAGGATTCCTGTTCAAAATGGGCGTCCTTGACTTCGCAGGTGGAACAGTAGTCCATATGTCCGCAGGTTTCGCTGCCCTTGCTGCGTCGATGTACCTCAGGAACAAGACTGAAAAGAAAACGCCGATTGCCCCCGCGAACATTCCCTTCGTGTTACTCGGCACGGGCTTACTTTGGTTCGGATGGTTTGGTTTCAACGCGGGCAGTGCGATGGGTGCAGGTCCTTTGGCAGCATCGGCTTTTGCGACGACCAACACTGCTTCCGCAGCAGCGGGTTTGTGCTGGATCCTCTTTGACGCAGTGAGAGGCAAGAAACCATCCGCGCTTGGATTCTGTATCGGCGCCGTTGTAGGACTTGTGGCCATCACTCCTGCTGCAGGATTTGTTACCATACCTTCAAGCTTGTTCATCGGTACGATCGCATCCCTGATCAGCAACATCGTTGTTCATTGGAAATCCAAGACTTCCCTGGAAGATACTTTGGACGTGTTCCCTTGCCACGGAGTAGGCGGACTCGTTGGAATGGTGATGACAGGGCTTCTCGCAAACCAGGCGGTCAACGCCGGCAACACAACCGGTAACGGTTTATTCTTTGGCGAATTGGCGCTCTTCCAGGTTCACATGATCGCTCTCGTGATCGTTGTAGCCTTTACATTCTTCGGATCACTGCTCATTTTGAAAGTAACGGACCTTATCTCTTCGCTCAAGGTTTCTCCTCAGGAGAAAGAAGTTGGCCAGGATCTGAGTCAGCACGGAGAAAATGTTTACCAGTACGAACTGGGTACCGCTACCAAAGACACCATCTAAGAAAAAGCCCCCGATTTTGGTCGGGGGCATTCAGAATCACATGATCACCAAAGTATCCCAGGGGTGTACGAGACCCGCTGGGATAACCTTAGCTACTTGGTACTAAAACATCCCAAAAATATGAAAACTACAAGATTATGCATTGGAATTTTACTTGGATTATGCCTTGCGTCCGTTGCTTATGCCCAGGAACCTGTTCTGGCGTCTACAGAAGTCCCTGCCGCTACAGTAACGACACCCACCGAGGGTGAAGCAGAAGAACAGGAAGAGCCCGGGTTTACATTCTCAGGGTCTGTTGACACTTATTTCCATTCTTCATTCGGAACAACAAACACCACCTTCGGCGGCATCAGCGCTCCTTCATCAGCCTTCGCCGATCTGAAAGGTTTCGGACTGGGCATGGCCAATCTGATCGCATCCTATTCCGGCGATAAAGTCGGTTTTACCGCGGACCTCGTGTTTGGTCCCCGCGGAAGGGCGGCAGTCTTCGCCTCGCCGCAGGGAATCGTTAACCAGATGTATGCGTACTATAAGCTCACCGAGCGGGTTACACTTAATCTCGGTCAGTTCAACACGTTTCTCGGATATGAAGTGATCTCCCCCGCGGTGAACTTCCATTATTCCACCTCGTACATGTTTTCCTACGGACCATTTAGCCACACCGGGCTCCGCGCTGATTTTGATCTCGGCGGCGGTATGGTTGCAAAGCTTGCCGTCATGAATCCCACCGACCTGGTCGAATTCAATCCGGTTGATACTTACACCGTCGGCGTGCAACTCGGTCACTCAAGCGATGCGGGTGGTGTGTGGTTGAATTTAATTTATGGAGACCAGGATGGAAACCTTGACGAGACTGACCCGGCATTCGATGAAAACGGCGACCTCATCGCCTCCGCCGGAAACTTGCTTCAGGTTGATCTGACTACGGGATGGAACCTTACAGAAAAATTTTACCTGGGCTTTAACACAAGCTACCAGACAGTTGCCGCCGGCGAGGGATTCATAGCGGAAGGCGATCTGCAGGATGCCAACGGTGACGCGGCAACGTTCATGGGCATTGCGATCTATCCCAAGGTATCACTGTCGGAAAGTTTTGCGCTCGGCGTAAGAGCGGAATATCTCGGAGTTACGAATGGCCACCTGGGGATCTTTGAACTGGACGAAGATGGAAAAGGAAGCGTGATGGAGTATACTTTATCCGGAAACTACAGTGTGGGCAATCTGACTTTCATTCCTGAGTTCCGCATCGACATGACCTCGGAAGATTCTTTCATGGACGCCGACGGAAAGGCGACCAACATGATGCCAACATTAAATCTCGCAGCTGTTTACAAATTCTAATAACCACAAAATCCCTTAAACCATATGTTGAAAACAAAACTCGAATACATCTGGCTTGACGGTTACAAACCGACGCAAAGTTTACGAAGCAAAACAAAAATCGTCAGAAATTTCAAAGCTGAGCTCGAAGACTGCCCTGTGTGGTCCTTCGACGGAAGTTCAACCGAACAGGCTACTGGCAGCAAGTCAGACTGCCTGTTGCAGCCCGTGGCGATCTTTCCTGACCCTGCGCGCAAGAACGCATATCTGGTCATGTGCGAAGTTCTGAATCCCGACGGAACGCCGCACGAGAGCAACGGCCGGGCTACCATTGAAGATGACGACAACGACTTCTGGTTTGGTTTCGAACAGGAATATTTCCTCTGGAATCCGGAGTCCGACAAACCCTTGGGTTTTCCGGCGCAGGGTTATCCCGCGCCACAGGGCCAGTATTATTGTTCGGTCGGCGCAAAGAATGCATTCGGCAGAAATATCGTCGAAGAACATCTTGACTATTGCCTCGAAGCGGGCATCAACGTTGAAGGTATCAACGCTGAAGTTGCCACCGGACAGTGGGAGTTCCAGGTGTTCGCGAAGGGTGCGAAGGCCGCAGGAGACCAGGTGTGGATCGCGCGCTACCTGCTGGAAAGGACCGCGGAAAAATACGGCGTAGCTATCAACTGGCACTGCAAGCCTCTGGGAAAAACAGACTGGAACGGGTCGGGTATGCACGCAAACTTCTCGAACAGCTTGTTGAGGCACGCCGGCTCGCGCGAAGTATTCGAAACCGTATGTCAGGCATTTGCACCGCTCGTGAAGGAACATATCGCCGTGTATGGCGCTGACAACCATTTAAGGCTGACGGGAAAACACGAAACACAATCTATTGACAGATTTTCCTTTGGTGTTTCAGACCGCGGCGCTTCCATCCGCATTCCCATCGGAACAGTTGAGAACGGCTGGAACGGATGGCTGGAAGACCGCAGGCCGAATTCGGCAGCAGACCCTTACAAGGTGGCGGCGAGGATCGTAAAAACAGTAAAGACCGTTCCCGAATACGCTACGGTGAACGGCCGTTAAGATTTGGCGTCTGGTTGTTTAGTGGAAGTCAGGCAGAAATGCCTGGCTTCTTTTTTTTGGTTTGGTTTTTTATACAGGATTGATATTATCTTTACGACTTTTAAAAACCACCATGATCCATCCAGATACGGAACTCCGCTTTATCAACGAAAAGATAGGCTACGGAATCGTAGCGCTGAAACCGATACCCAAGGGAACCATTACATGGGTACTCGACAAACTGGACCGCAAGTTCACCCCTGCGGAAGTTCGGGGGATGGACGACTTGTACAAGCAGGTCCTGGATAAGTATACCTACAGGAATTCCGAAGGCCATTATATCCTCTGTTGGGACAATGCGCGATTCGTAAACCACAGTTCTAAGTCCAACTGTCTCACCACGGCGTACGAGTTCGAGATTGCCATCCGCGACATCGCCGCAGGTGAAGAACTGACGGATGATTACGGATACCTGAACCTGGAAGAACCTTTCGAAGTTGTGCCCGAGCCTGGCAGCAACCGACATATCATTTACCCGGACGACCTGCTCCGCCACTATCCTGAATGGGATGAGAAACTCCTGGACAGCTTCCCA
>CBFGXV010000315.1:0-4501 GCA_965652755.1 uncultured Chryseosolibacter sp.
CTGCCAGAGTCCGCGCGTTCAGTATCCGTACACGCCGGCGGCATCGTAGCATCTTTGAAATACATTTACAATGCCGAACGTATTGCGGATGAATTGTTGAAATAGTGGGGATAGGGAGATAGAGGAGATAGGGGAGATAGGGGGGTAAGGGAGATAGGAAAGTTTAGGGGAGATAATGGGGATAGGGCCGATAATATGGAAAACTCAACGGGGGAGCGTCCTTCCTGATCATTCAAAGACGTTCAGACTGCTTACCAATTGTTCAAGATATTCTTCGTCTTCGGAATCCTGCACCAGTTCGCGCGCGGGAACTCCTTTTTCGCGTGCAATAGCTGCTATGCGGCCCTGTCCATTGAACAGTACATCCGGCACATGCCGGGAGATCGGATCTTCGTAGGCCTGCCTCGGTGAAATAATCTTCCAACCGTTGCTTTTCAGCGATTCAATGAGGTCGTCGAGGAAAAGGGCGGCCAGATCGTTCTCATGCAGAAGCAGCACGTGTTTGGGCGCGCGTCCCAAATGCCTGGTCGCAACGTCGTTGTAAAAGCGGATGCTTGAATGAATATGCTGCACGTAAACATCGCGCAGGGCTTTCATGTTGATTTTCCTGTTCGCTTCTTTGGCTTTCTTCAAAAGATTGTTCAGATACCAGTCATAGTTATCAACGGTTACATAACCGTTTTTGAGATTGAGTTCTTGTAATGCGATCCGCACCGAGTCGCGCGCAGCTACCGTTCGCCCTTCGTCGAGGTACGGATAGCGGTACCAATTCATGTATCCGGGTATGTTGCGCAGGATGCTATCAGCAGTGCGCAGGTCCTTTACGTACGCCTTGGTTCCTACCTGATGCATCCAGAGATGTCTGTGGGAATGGTTCGCGAGAATGTGTCCCGCGTCCGAATACGCTTTTAGCCGCGCTTGCGTTGTCTCCCGGATATTGCCCGTAAGGACGAAGAACGCGGCTTCGTTCACCCCGTGCTTCTTCAGCGTATGGACGATACGTTGCGTACGTTCATCCCCCGAGAATAGCGGACCGTCGGCGGTAGGGGCATCATCAAATGTTAAGGCTATTTCCTGGCCACTCGCACTGAGAGAAATAACAAGTAAAATGAGAAACGTGGTCCTTGACACAACATGAGCTTTAATGAACTTTCAAATTAATGTTACTTTCCGTTATGCTTGCGCACGGGGAAGTCTAAAAAAAAGAAATAAAAAAGCCAGGTCTTCTGAAACCTGGCGACTATTTCTTTATTGTGGCTGGGTATTTAATTCTACACTCCGTATTAATTGAGAACGCCACCCTTGAAGTTGGCCGGAGCAGTTTTGTAATAGGAATCAAGGATAAAGCTGACGATCGAACGAATATCAAGTTCGCCTTGCTCAACTGAATGACGCAAAATTCCGTTTTCGAACAGGTGGAAGTGACGTTTGCCACCTGATTCGATGATCTTATACTGATAGGGCTGACCTTTGTAATATACTTCTTTCATAATGCTTGAGTTTTCCAGGTATCCGAACCGCCTTAACACAGCACATTAAGGTGTTGCAATGGCAGTATGCAAACCATGGGTTTGAATCCCGGTCTACAACAGGAATATTTAAAAACGTATGCCTGCTTGTCGCGCATTGCGGCCCGGACGCATGATTCGTCAAAACTTATTTTCATGTTATCAGGGGCCGGAAACACTTGCCGGCCTGCCGGCGGTGCAATGTAATATCATGCGAAGTACTCGCGCGTGTTCATCGCGATATCACACGCGCGAGCGTGGATGCAACGACTATTGTCGTTCACTAAAAGCCGCTTCGATCTGAGCATTGCGATCCAACGCTGTAGTTTTAACTTATAATGTCGTAAGGCGAGTAACCGTTCCGACGCTTCCTCCTACCGATCAGTTGTCACGTCCGCTTTATCGATGCGCCCGTATGCGATGTACGTTTTGATATTCTATTATGCATTTTGTCCGCACTTTCACGGACCCAAATCCGTTATATTTGTAATCGTAGATTTTGCATGAACGAGTCTGTCTGACTGCGTTAGGATATTTGAAAGATTGCCCACTTAAAAAATTTGTCCATACATGAGAATCCTTTCCCTATTTCTCTTCGTGATGTTGTCATCGTCGGCAGCTGCACAAACCCTGGAATCACTGACACGACTGCAGGATACCGTTAGACAGGATACAATCAAGAAAGAGACTCCCGCTTCCGTTCCTGCCGGGAATGAGCAGCTGACAGCTCCGCGAAACTATTACAACCTGATGCGCAACCGCCAGGTGCTTCGCAAAGGTTTATTCTCGGTGCACAAAGTTTCCGATAACTATTACTTTGAGATTCCGGACAGTATTCTCGGACGCGATCTGCTTGTCGTTGCGCGAATCGCTCAGGGCGCGGCAGGAGTGAGGCCCGGATACACGGGATATGCCGGAGATCAGATTGGAAGTACCATCATCAGATTTGAGAAAGGACCTGGTCATAAATTATTCCTCCGACGGATTACTTACGAGGAGCAGGCGGGTGATACGACAGACGCGATGTATCATGCAGTAGTTCGTTCAAACCTTCAGCCCCTCGTGGCCGCATTTGGTATTGGCGCTTATTCACCGAATGGGAAAGGAAGTGTGATTGATGTAACAAGTTACATCAATGGTGACAACGATATCTTTTTCTTCAATTCAGCCACGCGTAAATCCATGCGGGTCGGAAACCTTCAGAGCAACATGTGCTATATCAAAGACATCAATCCTTATCCGATGAATGTTGAGATCCGCACGATCAAGACTTATACACAGTCTAACTCACGATCCACGTTCACGATGGAATTAAATACATCAATTGTTTTGCTGCCTGAAGTTCCAATGCAAAAGAGACTGGCAGACAAAAGGATTGGTTATTTCACAGAACGTTACACTGACTACGATGCAAATCCACATGGCGTAAAAGTGGTGAGCTTTATCAAACGGTGGCGTCTGGAGCCTAAACCAGAGGACGTGGACCGATATAAGAAGGGTGAGTTGGTTGAGCCCCGGAAACCAATCGTGTATTACATTGATCCAGCAACGCCAAAGAAGTGGGTGCCGTACCTTATCAAAGGCATTGAGGACTGGCAAGGAGCGTTTGAGCGTGCCGGATTCAAGAATGCAATTCAGGCGCGGACCGCTCCTGCTAAAGGTGAATCAGTATGGAGCCTGGAAGATGCGCGGCATTCAGCCATCGTATATAAGCCGTCATCAGTGGCGAATGCAGCCGGGCCCATCATCACTGACCCGAGAAGTGGGGAGATCCTCGAAAGTCACATCAACTGGTACCACAACCTGATGTCGATCCTCAGGAACTGGTATCTCATTCAGTGCGGGCCTTCGGATGCACGGGCGCAGCAGATGCATTTTGACGATGCTCTGATGGGCGAGCTTATCCGCTCGGTAGCTGCTCATGAGGTAGGCCATACGTTGGGACTCACGCATAATTTCGGGGCAAGTTCAACGGTGCCCGTGGAAAAACTTCGCGACCGGGAATGGCTTGAGATCCACGGACATACTCCATCTATCATGGATTACGCGCGTTTTAACTATGTCGCGCAACCCGAGGATAGCGTGGGTGAAAGAGGTCTGATCAGCAGAATCGGAGCCTATGACTTGTGGGCTATTGAATGGGGCTATCGATGGTACCCTGATCTGTCTGCGGAAGAAGAAAAACCTGTTCTCAACCAGTGGATCGTTGAGAAAATGGAAGATGACCGCGCGCTTTGGTTCGGATCGGAATTTTCTTCCGACGATCCTCGTACGCAGACCGAGGATCTCGGCAACAATGCGATGAAGGCAGGTGAGTACGGTATCATGAACCTGAAACGTGTCATGTCCAGCCTCATGGACTGGACATACAGGGAGAATGAAGGATACGCCGACCTCCAGGAACTCTACCGTGGTGTTTTGAGGCAATTTGATTATTACGTCGGCCATGCGCTTGCCAACGTCGGAGGAATTTATGAAACGCCCAAGCTCGCAAGCCAGCCCGGGCCGGTGTACGCCATGGTACCGGTGGAAGTGCAGAAGGATGCATTGAGGTTCATTAAAGAACAGGTTTTCACCACGCCAACCTGGATGATCGATACAACAATCCTCGCCCGTGTGGGCGACTCGCCGACGCAGACTATTTCCAGATCGCAGGACCGTGTACTGAATTACCTCCTGAGCACCAGCACCATCAGCAAGCTGGCAGTGAACGAGGCCATGTATGGCGAGAAAGCGTACAGGCTTATCGACTATTTCAATGATATTGATGCCGCGATATGGACCGAATTGCGTCAGGAAAAAACGATTGATCTGTACAAGAGAAATCTCCAGCGCTCTTATGTTGAAGCGCTCATTACTTTGTCAAACAAGTCGGGGAAGGAATATCGCGACGCTGGACCCATCGCCAAGAACAAGCTCACTGAGATACACGCAATGATCAAAAAGAGCAAGCGGAAGATCGATGACCCCATGAGTCGGTATCACCTGAAGTT
>CBFGXV010000316.1:0-4491 GCA_965652755.1 uncultured Chryseosolibacter sp.
GAATTGAACGTTCTTGTTGACACTGGTTCCGCCAGGCCAAGTCCCATCGGGACGACCTTATGGTAGAAATGATTTTGTCATTTTAGCGTCCAAGTCCTGTAGGGACGCCCTTATATGCTGGAGAGCAGGCGTTATGATGACGCACGTGTTGATTCAAGGATGATGAAACAACAACCGCACGGCGCGTTGCAGAGGTTGGCGCGCGCAGAAAATGCGTGCATATTATTCCGGGTATTGCGGCTCATATATAAGGCCGTCCCGATGGGACTTGGAAGTGGATAGCAGTTGTCGTGACGACGCACAAAAACCGTCCCATGTGAAGATCATACGAGCAATGGATGAACGGACGTTAGGCTCTGTAAAGCGTTCTCATGAAAGATAAGGACGGAAAATAGGAGGAAGGTTAAATTGAAAGTTGAAGTTGAAAAGTTGAAAGTTCAAGATCCGAGATTAATTCGAGATTCAAGACTCAGAATTCAACCTTTCAAAGAGTGGGATTATTGAAATAGCTGTCCGGCAATCCGACCGGAAAAATCGGGCGAGCCCGCCCATCACTGAAGTTGTTGATCAAAATCGGCGTCGATCAGGGTTGCACCCCGAGCGAAATGAAGTTTCATGACCTTCTCCGCCTGTTCCAGATTTTTCTCCTTGAGCGCTTTCACAATGGCGCGGTGTTCCTTATCGGTGAGCTCGTAATCGTTTTCGGAGTTACTGCTTTTGGTCAGCCGCTGGTGAAAAAGCGGAATGTGACTATTTATGTAGGTGTTCATGAGTTTAGCATTACCCGAACATTCCATCAACGTTTCATGAAACTTGAGATCAGCCTCACATGCGCCGGCGTAATAGCCTTGTTCAACCATCGCGGTAAAATCCTTGCAGATCTTCTCAAGCCGCGCTATCTGATCACGGGTAATCTTTTCGTGTGCAAGGCGCAGAGCGCCCAGTTCGAGTATTTCGCGGAGTTCTCTGATCTCGGTGACATCATCCGCAGTCAGTGAGTTAACAAAATATCCACCCTTAGGACCAAGTGTTACCAATTGTTCGCCCAACAAACGCGTCAGTGTTTCCCGGATAGCCATGCGGCTCACCGATAATTTTTTAGCCCAGAAATCCTCTTTCAGTCGGGTGTTCGGCGAGATTTGCGCACTCAGAATCTTTCTCCTGATTTCGGTATATGCCTTGTGCGCCAGCGATTCACTTTTCATTGGCAAATTTATGTAAACGAACGCTACAGAGTACTGTAAACAAACTGTAATTTAAGATGTCTTTTTAATTTAAACAACTTTAATAGACACCAAAGAAGCAGCACTCAATGGGAGACAACTCTTGTCACTGAGCTGGCATTCCGAAAAAACCCGGCTGTCGTCCTCTGGCGTCGGCATTGCAAGCGAACAAGCTGCCACTGAGTGGATATTGCGCCAACTGTTTTTGGTCGAGTCCATCCCTCGCTGTGGTGATGTAAAGCGTCGTGAGATCTCTCCCGCCGAAACAGCAAGAAGTAACATGCGGCGCGGGCACCACAACGTCGGCAAGATGATGCCCTGTCACGGGGTTATAACGACCGACCCGCATGCCGCCCCAGAACGCAATCCATAACATTCCTTCGCTATCGGCACACATGCCATCGGGCATTCCACCATCTGCTTTGAAGCGCAGAATAATTTCCCCTTCGGCTAGTGAGACGTCCTCGCGATCGCATCTGTACCGCTTCACACAATAAGTCGCACTGTCAATAAAGTACATGTAGCTGCCATCGGGCGACCATTCCATTCCGTTGGCGATCGTTAACCCACTCAACACTTTATGCAACTGTAGGTTTGTGTCGAGACAATACAAAGATCCTGCCGCGGGCTCGCATTGCAATTGCATTGTGCCAACCCAGAACCGTCCCATAGGGTCGCACTTGCCATCGTTGCAACGGTTACCCTGCACGTCGGGCTCGACAGCCATGAGTGACTCGATCTTCCCGCTTGCAACATCGAAAAAAGCGATCTCCCCCTGGAGACCAAGGATCAATTTTCCGTTTGATGCGGGTGAAACCGTTCCTAACCTTTTTGGAACGGGCCATTCACGGCGATGGCTCGTCTCTGGGTCAAATGCATGAAGGATCTTCTTCTCGATGTCGACCCAGTATAACATCTGATGTACCGGATGCCACATCGGGCCTTCACCCAGCATCGCATCTGTTTTCACAATAGGTTCTGCCTTGATCATTTATTTAACAATCTTTAAGCGCGCGGCTGCGTTGATACCGCGGTCTGTTTAACTCAGGATCGGCCTACAATTGGTTCGACGAGTCCGATCCTCTCACCTTTCGCCGGTTTGAGAAAATCAAAATCACAACCTTCATCAGCTTGCAGTATGGACTTCTCATATAGCAACGGGTACCCCCTGCTGTATTTCGATTCGCGCGGTCTCCATCGCCCCAGTCGTTCTTTGATAATATCATTGTCTACAAGAAGTTCGATCCTGCCATTCGCCACGTCGAGCCTGATTACGTCGCCTGTTTCCACGATGGCCAACACACCTCCGGCCGCGGCTTCAGGTGTAACATGGAGAACGACCGTCCCGAAGCTTGTACCGCTCATGCGACTGTCGCTGATCCGGACCATATCATGAACGCCCTCTGCCTTTAATTTCTTCGGGATCGGTATCATGCCCCATTCAGGCATGCCGGGCACACCCCTTGCTCCTGCATTCTTCAGGACGAGCACGGTGGATCTATCAACGGGCAGGCTATCGTCGTCGATCTTACGCAACATCTCCTGATAATCTTCAAACACGAGCGCTTTCCCGGTATGAAGTAAAAGTCTGGGATCCGCTGCGGAAACTTTAAGGATAGCACCCCGCGGTGCCAGATTTCCTGTCAGTACTGCAATCGTGGGGGGCGCGGTTATTCCATCTTCCAGGGGACGGATGACGGTTTCATCCACGCTAAGATCCTTATCGATAAGGTTTCCCAGTTTTTCACCGGTATATGTTCTTGCCGAGAGATCGAGAAGTCGATGAAGTTGTTTCAGAACACCTGGAAGTCCTCCGGCCAAATGAAACTCATCGATCAGTTTTACGCCCGAGGGCTGGACGTCGACGATGCAAGGGATTTGCGAACCGATCTGATTAAATTCGTGTGGGTACAGGTCCAGCCCGAGACGCCCTGCGATGGCCGTGAGATGAATGATCGCATTTGTAGAACCGCCAAGAGCCATGCACACCCTGATGGCATTTCTGAAGGCAGAAAGGGTCAATATATCCGATGGCTTGAGGTCCTCTTTAACCATCGACACGATCCTGCGGCCCGCAGCCCTGGAAATTTCATAACGCTCTTCGTCGTCAACGGGGAGGGTACTGGAGCCTAGCGGCATCATACCCAGCGCCTCGACCACACAATTCAACGTCGACGCCGTGCCCATGGTGTTGCATGCGCCGAATCCGCAACTCAAAGCTTTTCCTACCTGGTTCCATTCGTCCTGCGTGATCTTTCCCAGCCGCAATTGGTCCCAGTATTTCCAGAGGTCTGTACCACTCCCCAACCGCTGCCCTTTGAACACGCCGACTTTCTTCGGACCTGCATTCAATTGGATGGTAGGTATATTCGCGCTTGCGGCTCCCATGAGCAACCCAGGTACGGTCTTGTCACAATTTCCCAATAAGATTAGACCATCAATGGGATAGGACCGAACATTCTCTTCCACTTCAATTGACAACAGATTCCGGTAGAGCATTGCGCTCGGCTTCATCAATTCCTCTCCCAACGACATGACCGGAAACTCCAGCGGAATTCCTCCAGCTTCGTATACGCCTTTTTTTACTTCGGCTGCAATCGTCGCGAGGCTCATATTGCAATTGTTAAATTCCGACCATGTATTAGCGATCCCGATGATTGGCTGCCCCCCATACTTATCCATGTCGATGCCCACTGCGCGCAAAGCCCCCTGGTGTAATAGCCCCGTTTCATTAGAGCCGTAAAGCCATTTATGACTGCGCAATTTTTTCATGATCTGATTTGGTTATAATAAGAAATCCATTGACTGATCATACGCATCAATCTTTCAGACAGATGACGCTGATCTCGGGAAAGAGCATTCTGGCAGTCGTGATTCCGTCTAGATCGGGATTGATTGCCGTGGACAAATACATCTGTTCCGTTCGTCCGATAAGTTCAGGACTGGATTCGTTTCCCGGTGTGGCTGTGATCAGACCTTTGTAGACAATGGATGGCTGGCCATTTGCGTGCGGATCGGAAGTTCCATCCTGAAGATAGGACGGAAACTCCTCCGTGAAATCACCGGCCACATTCACCTCAATATAATAATACCAGGAGGAACCCGCAGCGACTTCAATTTGCGCGCGGATTTCAGATGTTTTGATCGTCGGTGCTGTCACTGTGATATCAGCCGGCTTGCGGGGAGTAGGGAGATCGTCCCTGCCCGTTTCCCTGCGGAAGAAACCTACCCATGCGGGTAGGGCTACCGGGACGCCGGACTTTCCTTC
>CBFGXV010000317.1:0-4468 GCA_965652755.1 uncultured Chryseosolibacter sp.
GCTGTTTTCAATCTTCGGAAAGGCGACTTTGGTTTCCTCGACGTGCGGGGAAACAAACTGAGCGGAAAACAGAAGCTCGAGGCAGAGCTCACCATCCGTGCGGGTAGAATTGTCTGGGATCTGAACGGAACGGCCGCCACCGAGTGGGACGCGGAGAGCAAATAACAGGGATTGTTTATTCGGACCAACCATGAAAGTCTTTTTTTGGAGCATAGCTATTGCGTTGGTTTTTTACTTCCTCCCCGTCCAGGGACAGGACATAGATCTGCTGATAAAGAACGGGAGAGTCATAGATCCCCGCAACAACGTTGATACAAAGCTTGACATCGCCATTGCGGCAGGAAAGATCCTTGAAGTAAGCGCTGACATCCCGCAAGAGCGGGCTAAAAAGACAATAGACGCGAAGGGATTATTCGTCAGTCCGGGGTTTATAGACCTTCACACGCATGTCTTCGTTGGAAGTAAGCCGGGATTCGCCGATGGGATCAACAGTATTTCTCCCGATGATTTTGCCTGCCGTTCCGGTGTGACGACAGTTGTCGACGCAGGCACCTCCGGGTGGCGGAATTTCCCGATCTTCAAGGAACAGGTGATTGAAAAATCGAAGACGCGCATACTCGCTTTTCTAAGCATCGCCGGACTCGGCCTGAGTGGAAAAGCCGCGCAGGAAGATCTCGCTGACATGGATCCGGATTCGGCGTACGCGCTTTCCAAAAGATTTCCCGACCTCATCGTCGGCATCAAGATCGGACACTATGAAGGCAGTGATTGGACCCCGTTCGACCGTGCACTTGAAACAGCGCAAAGGTCCGGTTTACCACTTTTTGTTGAATGCCACCTGCCTCAGTACTCCCTGGAAGATCAGTTGAAAAAAATGCGTCCGGGCGACATCATTACACATTCTTATGAGAAAGTGTCGGAGAGAATGCCGGTGGTTGACGAGCAGGGAAATCTGCGCCCTTTTGTCAGACATGCTCTCGATCGCGGAGTGTTATTTGATGTGGGTCACGGCGGTGCGGGATTCTGGTTCAGCCAGGCGATCCCGGCGTTGCGACAGGGTCTGAAACCAAATTCCTTCGGAACCGATCTTCACAGATTTAGCGTGAATGCGGGAATGAAGGACATGTTGAATGTGATGTCAAAATATATGGCGATGGGAATGGAACTGAACGATGTGATCATGCGCGCCACCTGGGCACCAGCAAAGTCTATCAATCGCCATGACCTGGGTCATCTGGGAAAAGGAGCTGTTGCCGACCTCGCGATCTGGAATGTCCGCAAGGGCAGGTTTGGATTTGTTGATGCCGGTGGAAACAGGATTGAAGGTGATAAAAAACTTGAGGCTGAACTGACCTTGCGCGAGGGAAAGGTTGTATGGGATCTCAATGGTCTGGCAGCTAAACCGTTTGAAGCTTCGGCCAAATAACCCGGGCTCCCTTCACAAGCTTTGCCGACGTGATAATATTATCGACCACACTTTCGAAATTTACGATCATATAAAATTAAAAACAAACAAATGAAACTTTCGCTTCTGTCAGTTCTTATCACCTCATTTTCGCTTTCGGTCATGGCACAGACTTCAAAAGAAGGAGATTATTACCTCATCGTGGGCACGTATACCAACGAACAAAAAACCAACGGTATCCATGTTTATACTTTCAACACCGGGTCAGGAGATTTCGAAGAGAGATCAAAGATCACCGATATCACCAACCCCTCCTTTCTGGCAATCAGCAAGGACAGGAAGAATGTGTATGCGGTCAGTGAAGGTGGGCAAGGCAAGGGGTTGAACGCATTTTCTTTCGATCATAAGACAGGCAAGCTTGCATTGTTAAATACCGGGAGCGCAGGTGGTAATGGCCCTTGCTATGTTTCCGTAGACGATAAGAAGCAATGGGTATTTGCCGGCAATTATGGCGGAGGAAGCTTGTCAGCGACGAAGTTGAATCCGGACGGTTCGCTCACTCAGACAACGCAGGTCATACAACACGAAGGAAGCAGCGTTAACAAAAGCAGGCAGGATAAACCGCATGTGCACGCCGTAGTACTTTCTCCCGATAATCGTTTTCTCATGGTTCCGGATCTCGGCACTGATAAAGTCAATGTATACAGCGTAGACCCGTCTAAGACGAACCCGCTAACACCCGCAACTCCGGCCTTCGCTACGGCAAACGCAGGAGGCGGACCGCGTCATCTTGCATTTCATCCGAATGGAAAATACGCTTACCTCGTGCTTGAGATGGAGGGCGCAGTTGCTGCCTTTGACTTTAAGAACGGAAGCCTTAACGCAAAACAAACGATCACAATGCTGGCGCCCGGTTTTTCGGGAAAGGTCGGAGCCGCGGATATTCACGTCTCTCCCGACGGCAAGTTCCTTTACGCATCCAACAGGGGCGAAGCAAACGAAATTGTGATTTACGCAATCGACAAAAAGGGAGCACTGACATATGCCGGTCGCCAGTCATCAGGCATCAATACGCCGCGCAATTTTGCTATCGATCCGACAGGCAATTTTGTACTGGTGGGCAATCAGAATGGTAATGATATCGCGATCTTCAAACGCGACAAGAAGACCGGACTGCTTTCGGAAACGAACAAACGTATTCAGGTGGATAAGCCAGTGTGTCTGAAATTTGTAGCCATCGAATAATTATCGCCCTGAATTTTAGTCCAATGCTCCGTCAGCTTCTCACGCCAGGCTTTTTCGTAAAGTGCTGTTCGTTTTTTGTCTCAGCGATTTCCATGGTTTCCTGCAGCGCTCCAACTGAATTGCCTGTCGCAGATCAGGATAACGGAGGCCTTTTTCTTCCAGGCGGTTTCGAGGCGCTCGTTGTCGCCGACAGCACGGGACATGCCCGGCACATTGCCGTAAATGACAACGGGGATATATACGTTAAGTTAAGCTCGTCGGATAAAGTCCGCGGTGGTAATATTGCCTTGCGCGATACCACCGGTGACGGCAGGGCTGATATCATCGTTCAGTTCGCGGGTCTTGACCAAAAGCGGACTTCCTATGGCACAGGAATGGTGATCCACGACGGGTACCTGTATTTCAGTTCCGCGACAAACTTATATCGAAACAAGCTCACACCCGGGCAACTCATACCTGAGAGCGAAACGGAAGTGGTTCTCACCGACGATCATGATCACGGGATTCACTGGCATATCACAAAGCCTGTTACATTCGACAACAAGGGCAACATGTACATCCCATTCGGCGCCCCGTCAAACGCCTGCCAGGATATAAGCCAGACTCCCAACGGTGCGCCTGGTGGTGTCGGACTGGATCCTTGTCCGGAGCTGGAGCTGCACGGAGGTATCTGGAAGTTTGATGCAGGTAAGACCGGACTGACGCAGAAGGACGGCGTCGAGATCGCGACCGGTATTCGTAGCGTTGTGGCCATGGACTGGAATCCCGCTGATGAAAACCTTTATATCGTGATGCATGGCCGTGATAATCTTCACAGTCTTTTCCCCGGCGTGTTTTCCGCGTGGCAGAATGCTCTTTTGCCGTCGGAGGAATTCATCAAGGTGACTGAAGGTGCCGATTATGGATGGCCCTATTGCTATTACGACCAGATGAAAAAACAAAAAGTGCTTGCTCCTGAATACGGCGGCGATGGGGACACTGTGGGCCGTTGTGCAGACATGCAACTTCCGGTAATGGGTTTTCCGGGACACTGGGCTCCGAATGGCCTGCTGTTCTATCGCGGCGATCAGTTCCCTGAAAGATATAAGAACGGCGCATTCATCGCATTCCACGGATCGACAAACCGCGCCCCTTATCCCCAGGCCGGATACTTCGTCGGCTTTGTGCCATTCG
Source organism: uncultured Chryseosolibacter sp. (assembly GCA_965652755.1). Lineage (GTDB taxonomy): Bacteria > Bacteroidota > Bacteroidia > Cytophagales > Cyclobacteriaceae > Chryseosolibacter. The sequence continues at coordinate 3,824 of CBFGXV010000317.1, forward strand.
AAAATGGAAAACCCACCGGGGAGTGGGAAGTGTTCGCTGATGGATTTGCCCGCGTCGACACGATTGTCAATACCAGTGATGCCGTATACAGACCCATGGGACTTACCACCGGCCCCGACGGTTCACTTTATATCACTGATTCAAGAAAGGGCAAGATATGGAGAGTCATGTACAAAGGTGATCGTAAAATGTTTGGCAGTGAACAGTTGGCTTCAATGGAGGCCCGCAAGTCCCTGCCCCATATCCGCACACCTCACGAGGTTGATGACGACCTGCAACGTCACGTCGCTAAAGATCAGAAATTGTATAACACGTTTTGCGGAACCTGTCATCAGCAGAACGGTAAAGGTGCACGCGGCCGCATGCCTCCGCTGGCGGGTACCGACTGGGTTACGGGAAATAAAGAGAGACTCATCACCGCTGTATTGAATGGCCTTCAGGGTCCGCTGGAAATCAATGGCGAAAATTATAACGGCGTCATGCCTCCCCATCGGTTCCTTAAGGACGATGAGATAGCGATGATCCTTTCCTATGTCCGGAAAAGTTTTGGCAACAATGCCAGCGCCGTATCAGCCGAAGAGGTTAAAAAGATCAGGGACAGGCTGGCCCAGTGACGTCAGGCGCCGACGGTTTATCTGGTCACTT
>CBFGXV010000318.1:0-4443 GCA_965652755.1 uncultured Chryseosolibacter sp.
CAGCTTCTCCGATGCTCCAATCATCCTTCGATTCAGCCGTCCTTCGCTCAAGAGAGTTATCTGTTCGTCCCTCCAATGAAGATCTGTTGATGTTGTATGCACTCTACAAGCAGGCAACGGAGGGAGATGTTTCTGGCGACCGTCCCGGTGGTTTTGACTTCAAGGCGATTGCCAAGTACGACGCGTGGGCTGCGGTAAAAGGAAAATCAAAGGAGGATGCGATGAAGGAGTATGTCAGTCTCGTAGACAGACTGGCGAAAGGATAACGAGGATTCCATTCGCGCTTCAACGAACGCCGGCTTGAGTCTTTCGATCGCTGCTTATTGATTCACCAGATTTAACAGATGACATGCGGCCACCGCGGCAGTCTCTGTGCGTAGGCGGGATGGACCAAGACTCACTTTTTTAAATCCAGATTCAAGCGCCGTCCTTAGTTCTTCAGGCGAGAAATCCCCCTCCGGACCAATGAGCACACAGTAAGAAGTTCCTGGTTTTACAACGTCCCTGAGGTGCAGGGGATTCGATGCATCAACGAATGCGATATACTTCTCTTGCTCCTGGCAATGTTCCACAACTTCCGTGAATTGCAACAACTGGTCTGAAATAACCGGCACCAGTGACTTTAGGGATTGTTTCATCGCGCTGATGGCTACTTTGTTTAACCGGTCTGTTTTGATAAAGCTGCGCTCGGTATTTTTACAATCCATGAGACTGATCTTATCGATGCCGAATTCCGTAGCCTTTTCCACGAACCATTCGATACGGTCGGCATTCTTTGTCGGTGACACGGCGATGTGAATAAAGAAATCTTTTTCCGGCGCCGGTATTTGCGTCCTTATCTCGAACGAACACTGGCCCGCGTCGGCCTTTGTGATCACGGCTTCATAGAAGAATCCCCTGCCATCCGTCACGGAGATCACATCCCCTGCCCTCTTGCGCAGCACCTTAATACAATGGCGCGATTCGTCTGCATCGAGATACAGCACCCCCTCCGGTATGGCAGGCTGATAGAAGAGATTCATCCTGAAAGGTAGCTAAAAGTTTAATGTGGAGATGTGGCTGTTAGATAACAGGTTCTCTTAATCACACGACCAGAATAAAACGTGGGAGGCAGCGTCATCCGAAAAACAGATAACCGGCAAAGATGCCGCCGGCGATGCCCGCTGCATCTGCGATTAGCCCGCCCGTTACCGCGTAACGTGTATTGCGCACGCTGACAGATCCAAAGTAAAGTGCGAGGATATAGAAGGTTGTTTCAGCGCATCCGCGGAAGATACTTGCCATGTTTCCAACGAATGAGTCCGGCCCGTATGCTTTGGATACTTCGATCATCATACCGCGCGCTCCCTGGCCGCTCATCGGCTTTAATATCCCGACGGGAAGGCCTGGCACAAACTCACTGTTGACGCCGGCCTCGGTAAGACTCCAGGCCACGCCTTGTTCGACATAAGTCAAAACACCGGAGGCGCGGAAGACACCGATCGCTACAAGTATCCCGACGAGGAATGGAATGATCCTGATGGAAATGCCGAAGCCCTCCTTGGCGCCTTCCACAAAAGTTTCGAAGACGGGAATTTTGTTCTTGAGTCCAAGTCCGATAAAGCTGACGATAATGCCGAAGATGATCACACCCGTCATGACCGAGGATTGGCGCTGGACTTCCTCCGGAGGCAATCCTGCGAAGTAGTAGACCATCCCCAATACAAAAGCGAGCATGGCGGCGATGTATGCGAGCAGCACCGGGTCGAGCAGATTTATTCGCTGGCGGATTGAAACGTATAGCAACCCGATGAACGTCGAGCAGAAAGTAGCGATGAGTATGGGGATGAATACGCTGGTCGGGTTTACAGATCCGAGCATGGCGCGGTCAGCGAGGATGGAGATGGGGATGATTGTGAGCCCCGAAGCATTCAGGACCAGGAACATGATCTGTGCATCCGTCGCGCGGTCTTTGTCCGGGTTGATATCCTGTAGTTCCTTCATCGCTTTTAATCCCAGCGGCGTCGCAGCGTTGTCGAGTCCGAGAATATTCGCGCTGAAGTTCATGATGATAGAGCCAGTTGCGGGATGATCTTTCGGGACACCGGGAAACAGGCGTGCGAAGAACGGCCCGACAATGCGGGAAAGTATGGGCACCATTCCCCCTTTCTCACCGATCTTCATCAACCCAAGCCAGAGCGACATCACGCCTGCGAGGCCAATAGAAATTTCCAATCCCGTTTTCGCCATGTCGAAAGTCGACTGCAGCATATTCGGAAACACTTCCATGTCCTGGAACACAACCAGCTTCACCAGCGCGACAACGAAAGCAATGAGGAAGAAACTGACCCAGATATAGTTTAATACCATCCGACAAAATTAAGATCCCGAAAGATAATGATCTTGTCGGGTTATCAGCACAGTCGATTGCTTGCGTTCGACTTCGGCGATGAGTGAGCGGGTAAGTTAGGGTGTAAGGTATAGGGTGGAGGGGTGTAAGGTATAGGGTATAGGGTGTAGGGTGACCCCACATATCAACCTCATCCGTAACTATTCCCCCTATACCCCTATACCCCTATTCCCTTATCACCGCCATTCTCACCTGCACCCTACGGTATTCGACGGTATTGAACGGCATTAAACGGTATTAAACCTTTCCCCCACATATCAACCTCATCCGTAACTATTACCCCTATCCCCCTATACCCTTATCTCCCCTATACCCCTATCCCCCTACCTCCCCCATGTAATATCCACCCTCACATTCCACACTTTAACTGCCGGTTCCGCCTTATCATTGTTAATGGAAAGAAAGGTAGACATCCAGAAGACGATCTACGACAACGCGAAGAGCCACTTTCTGGGCAACTTTCCGGATTCGCTGCCGATCGAGCAGGCGTATGTGCATATTGGTATGTACCTGGGCTGGGTTATAGATGCAGGGGTCTTTTCCGAATTCTTTGAGGAAGAAGCTTCAAACCAGATCTTCCGTTTCCGTCGCAGGGAAATATCATGTACGATCCTCAGCGAGATCTGGGACGGCTACCTCGGCTTCGAACTTTTCAGTCAGCAGGGAAATCTTTTCACTTACTATTACTACGGTGGCGGGCTATACAAGACCGACTACGATGAAGTACTCGTCAAAAAACTTCCTTCCATTTACCACGTCACCGACAGCTGGGAGAACTACGAAAAAATGAAAAGCCGGATCGATCTGAGATTTGAGGATTGGAAGAGGCTGGTTTGACCTCTTGCTGCGTTCCGCCGTTCGCGGATGGCACTTCTCATAATAACGCGATCATTGCGAGCCACGGGATGGCTATGCGCATCTGGGTGAAGCATCCCCTTGCAACAGCGTGCGAGCGATGAGGCGCACAGCCGAGGCAATGTGAATGGAGAATCAGGTTGACTGTTGGTGTGTTTAAAACTTCAACGATCCGGGTAATAAAAGTTTTCAATAATAGGCGGCTTTGGCCAGGGATGCAGGAAATGAATGAAGCTCCAGTTCACCAAAGCCGTATTAGCTTCGTTCCCTACCAGTTCCATGCGCGTTGACACACTGTTCAGTTTTGGAGGAACATCCACGCGTGTCTACGGCTCCTTCCCTGGGATCAGGGAAGGTGGCTGAGCGGATGCGAAGCCGGAAGGGTCCGACTACTATTTCAGCAGCACGCTCTACAGAAAGTATCGACGAGCTTTGTGAATATGCACAAGCAATATCTTTTGAAGCACCACACCAACCACTCGCCAAGGTCAGGAAACGAATGAAGCTACAGTTCATGATAGTTGCCCTATTTTCGTTACCCAAGCACTTCCATGAGCGCACGCGCAGAAACGTTAGTTAAGTTTATGATGAACATTACGCAGGTCTGCAAACCACACCATGAGTATACGAACCACCTGATCATACCAACCACCGCGGCTGTAAGAACGAAGGCGTGAAGACCACGGCCCGGTTATGTCTCCATTCCATAGCTTAACGCGCATGTTGCTGGTCTCTGCATTTCATTGCTTGGGGATTGCTCCGTCGCCCTGCGCGCAATGCCAGCGCCGGCTCCTCGCAATGACGTACGTTGCCTGGGGATACATGGCGTCCGTCGCAGGCGGACGACGGTTCACTACGTCGATGCGCTCGTCATTGCGAGCCACGGGATGGCTATGCGCAACTGGGTGAAGCAGCCCCTTGCAACAGCGTGCGAGCGATGTGAATAGAGAACAGTCCATTTGTCATGCTCCACTCCGTCGTTCCGGGCATGCGTTTCCGATGTCGGCTTTTCATCGCATGAGGATTGCTTCGTCGCCCTCGCGCAATGCCAACGCCTGCTCCTCGCAATGACGCCTGGTAATTTGTTTTGAAGGTGGCGTCCGCCGCAGTGCGTGTACTGTTAACAAGTACTCGGAACTTTAAAACTTTAAACCTTGAACTTTAAACTTTAACCTACCTGACCACCTTCCCATTCTTAT
>CBFGXV010000319.1:0-4424 GCA_965652755.1 uncultured Chryseosolibacter sp.
GGGATTGCCGGATATCACGCCATGAAGTGTCTCGAAAAGGATATGATCGGCATGGCCATGACCAACGCGAGCCCGCTGGTCGCGCCCACGTTTTCATCGGAGCGGCTACTGGGTACAAACCCGATTGCGGTCGCTATTCCGGCCGGGAAAGAGCCTGCATTTGTCGCCGACTTTGCTACTACTACGGCAGCGAACGGGAAACTCGAGATCCTGCAACGCAAAGGGCTGGACGCGCCATTGGGCTGGATACAAACGAAAGATGGAGAACCAACACCCGATGCGCATGCCTTGAAGCAGGGCGGAGCCCTCGTGCCGCTCGGCAGTGATCGCGATCATGGAAGTCATAAGGGCTATTGCCTGGGTGCATGGGTTGATATTTTTTCAGCCGTTCTTTCAGGGGCTAACTACGGACCATGGGTGCCTCCCTTCGTAAGCTTTCTTGCGCCACCTTCTGATCCTGTGGGTTCCGGAATAGGACACTTTTTCGGAGCAATGCGCGTCGATGCATTTCGGCCCGCGCAGGAATTTAAAGATCACATGGATAACTGGATAAACAGATTCCGGTCAGCGAAACCAGTGACCGGCGCGGAGCGCGTGCTGATCCCAGGCGACCCTGAGCGCGAGATGGCAGCAGACCGGATCAAGAATGGAATACCCGTCAACGACAAAGTTGTCGAAGACCTGACACAACTGTCAAAAAGTTTTAGTCTTGCGCTTAGAACGTCATGAAAGCGCGCACGGATAACGGCGAATTGAATCTGCTCGTGTTAGTATACAACAGATCATAGGATACAAGAACATTGAAAGCACTTCTGCCACCGCCCTGCGATGAGTAACCGGCGCCGACAAAAAAGCGATCTACCATGACGCGCTCCTTTTCCGTCGCATAAAAATCAGCCTGCATGCTGTAAAGATCATAGTCGGTCTGAATGAAGAAGTTCCGGATATTATACCTTAGAAACGGATATCCGCCGTATTGATGGATGCGGACTTTAAGATCCGAGTAGCTTGTATACTGGTATTCAAAAGCGAGTCCACTGGAAAGATTTTTCGTCAGCATGTACCCGGCAAGTGGCGTTACGCCGATAGAAAAATAATTACCATAGACATTGCTGCGTCCGAGTCCCAGGCCGCCAAAACCCAATCCAAAATATCCGCGTTCCTTAAAAGACCAACCCGTCTGATCGTCAACATACTTTTGCGAGAATGCTGTCGCGCTCCAAAAGCAAACCAATAAGATCAGACCTGCTTTTTTCATGGCCTTATTCCTCAATGATGATGTAAATGTCCTCGGACTCCTTTTTCATCAGATACTTTTCACGGGCAAATTTTTCTATTGATTCCCGGTCTCCAAAAAGTTCCGACCGGTCCTTTCTCACCTCATGAATTTTTTCCTCGTAGTATTCCTTTTCATCCTCGAGGGCGTCCAGCTTTGCGCCAAGCTGATAACGCGCCACAAGGTTATTGGAATCAAGCAGGAGCATCCACGCGAAAAAAACGGCAAACGCAACAAAATAAAAATTCCGGAAGATCCTGGGTACTTTTTTTATCATGGCTTAATCGTCCACGCTAAGATAAATGATTTCAATCAAATTTAATCGAAGGGGTCATTAAACAGGTGGTTATAACACCGGACCTTCCAGGACCTGTGCCTGGACCGTTGCATGTGTAACGGATCGCCGGAGGGGATGTTGCGTTCCGTTTCCGGATTTTACCAGGAGAGCGATCGACCCGGACCCTTCAGGATTTGTCCCTGCCGGGCGCCGGTGTGTTTTCCATGTTCCATGGTTATGACTCCGTTTACAATGGTGTAAGAAAAACCTTTGGAGTAAGCATGGGGTTGGATAAAAGTACTTTCGTCCGAAACGATGTTTTCGTCAAACACAACCAGATCCGCAGCCATGCCTTCCCGGATCAAGCCGCGGTCGCGCAGATTGAACTTTTGCGCCGGGAGTGAGGTCATCCGCCGGATCGCCTCTTCCAGCCTGAGGACTTTCAGTTCACGTACGTAGTGGCCGAGCACTCTTGCATTTGTTCCGTAAGTGCGGGGATGCGGCGATCCCTCTCCAAATCGCGCGATGCCGGCGTCGGAAGCAATCATACTGAAGGGATATTGCATGATGCGTCTTACATCATCTTCACTCATGCTGAAGAACACCATTTGCGCGCTGCCCGCGGCCACCATCTCAAGAATGGTTTCAGCCTCATGCGCCGCCTTCGGTTTCCGGCCCATCGACCTGTTGATCTGCGAGATATTTTTTCCATTCAGCGTGGTGTCAGCGTCATATCTCGCAACTACGGCGTACGAATAATTCTTCATCTGTCTGCGTTTCAGGCCTTTGATCATCTGGCCTTTAATTTTTTCGCGGATCTTTCCGTCATTAAGTCTGGCCATGAGCGAATCATTTCCTCCGGAAAATGCCCAGGACGGCAACACTGTATTAAGCGTTGTGCTGCTGGCGATATATGGATACTGGTCGACTGTCACGTCTATGCCTTCGCTGCGGGCGCGCTCTACCTGCGCAAGGGTATGAACCGATCGTCCCCAGTTCGGTTTGTATGTAACTTTAAAGTGGGATATCTCAACCGGCATACCGGCCTCTCTGCCGATGTTTATGGCTTCATCGATCGCTTTTGTCACATCATCACCTTCGTCGCGGATGTGGGACGCATATACGCCGTCGAATCGTGCAGCAGCCTTCGCCAGCCCGATCACCTCGTTTGTTTTTGAGAAAGTTCCGGGTGTATAGATCAGTCCTGTTGAGAACCCCACGGCGCCTGCAGCCATGGCCCGGGCGACAAGGTCCTCCATTGCAGACTGCTCCGCGGGAGATGGATCGCGCTGGCTGATACCCATCACTGCGTTACGCACGCTGTTATGTCCGATCAGCGTCGCCACGTTGATGGAGGTTTTAACGCTGTCCAACTGGAAGAAATATCGGATGAGATCGGTTTCTGACGAACCACAGTTCCCCGTAACCACCGAGGTCACACCATCAAAAATAAAATTGTCAGCGGTCGGAACGGTCAGGTCGTTCCGCTCGATATGCGCATGAACGTCTATAAATCCGGGAGCAATTATCTGACCTTTAACATCGATCACCCTGTTCGCGGTGAAACCATCAAGATTCCCGATACGAGTTATTTTTCCGTCAGAGATGCCGACATCGCCATAGAACCATCCGTTGCCGGTGCCGTCAACTATCCTTCCACCCTTGAGCAAAAGATCATAATCCTGCGCAAGGACTGTTAACGGACCAGTAAATAATAATCCGGCAAGGACGATCGTGTTTTTGATTTTTGAGTACATGGATCAATTCGTGATGTTATAAAGAAGGTCTTGGCAAAGATCGGCGCGCAACGCCAATACATCTTACCAGACCTTTAAAATACAAATTCGCGAACGATTATTTCGTTTTTATCGTGGTTCGCTGAATCTGTGGAAATTGTTTCTGCGAAGTAATGACCATGTCAAAGATAACTGTTGTGGCAGACGTACCCGGAGCCGTATAAGAAAAGGACTTGGTAGCAAGCTCGTCAACACCTTCTGACGCCATATTGAACTTCTGGATCTCTACATAGTCGGCTGCGCCTACCTTTGCCCTTACGGTTATCTCTTTAAGAGGATCAGAAGAGGGGTTGACGTAAGAGATCAGATTTAAGGCTGTCGGGCATGAATAGTTCAGGCTTAACGAAACTTAAATAAACTTAATCAAAAAGAATCCAGAGATCAAGGGCCCGCCAGGAAACTGGGGCTGATGTCCATTACAAACAAAACATCTATGTCATGGAAAGCTTCATGAAAAACTCAGACGTAGTATTCTGTCCGGATTAGGCTATTCTGGCCGACGACTTCTCCATGTATTGGAGATGGCTCATCACCGCGCGGATCTCGCCATAGGTAAAGTGGTCACCGAGCCTCTCTTTCACAGGCTGAAGGGAAACTGCCTTTATCTCGCGGATGACGGAAACTATATTTTCAATCTTGTTTTCCTCCATACATTCAGTGATGTGGAGGTCGCCCGCCTTTATCAATTGTGAAATATGTGCCTCGATCGTACCAAGCGTGAGGCCGCGCTTCCCGGCAATCTCAGATGCTTTAGCGCCGTCCTTGAGCATCGACAGCGTTTCACGCACACTGCTTCCTTTTATATTTTTTTCACCGTGATCTTTCGCGTTGACATAGGCAATCGCCTGCTCAGCCGTGGAAGCATTAAATACAACCTGGCCATAGTGGGCTTTCTGGATCGAATTTATTTTTCGCACTACGCCATTGCGCAGCTGTCTCACATACTTAAGATACTGCTTGATCTTTTTCACCCCCTTCAAAGAAGTGATGTGCGCGTCGAGCGGCTCGAGAAGCTGTTCCGTCAGATTTTTCGAAAAATATTCTATCGCCTTGTTTACGCGTTCCCCAAGCTTGT
>CBFGXV010000320.1:0-4412 GCA_965652755.1 uncultured Chryseosolibacter sp.
TCATGGCATCCATCGCGTGCAAGCTGAGTGATAAAGTGATCCTGACAGCCGACAAATGTAAAAGCACCTCGTCAGAATCTTCTCCGAGCAACAGCGCAGTTCCGTAGACTCCCAGGAGGTTATATGCGTTGAAATCGCCGATCATTTTGAACCACACATTCTTTCCTGCCACTTCCAGCTCCAGCCCCTCCAGTGAGTTCGTAATGATGCGCGCCTTGTAATCGACCATTTTTTTCAGCCCGAAAGTGAGTTTGGACGCTTTCGTGTTCTGAAGCATCACCATTCCGCGTTTATCATCGGCGTTCACCAATGCAAATGCGTCGCCGCTCAGCTCGTCGAAGAATTTCTTCTTCGCCTTGATGTAGTTCTCAAAGGTCTTGTGGTAGTCTAGGTGATCGTGTGTGATGTTCGTGAACACCGCGCCGGCGAACCTCAGTCCCGCGATCCGTTCCTGATCGACCGCGTGCGAGCTCACTTCCATGAAGGCGTGGGTGCAACCCGCCGTCGTCATCCGCTTCAACAGCTCATTCAACTGGATCGGATCGGGTGTAGTATGCGTGGAAGGTATCGGCTCGTCAATGATCCTGTTCTCCACTGTTGATATCAGCCCGACATTATACCCCAAAGCGGAAAACAGCTGATACAATAGCGTTACAGTTGTAGTCTTTCCGTTCGTGCCCGTCACTCCTACCAACTTGAGTTTCTCGGATGGGTTACCGTAAAAATTCGCGGCCATGACCCCGAGTGCCTGGCCGCTGTTCTTGACAGTCACATAAGTGATCCCTTCATTGACACGCTCCGGCAAACGTTCGCAGACAATTGCTGTGGCCCCGGTCTCGATCGCTTTCAAAATAAAATCATGACCGTCAGATAGCGTCCCCGTTACGGCAACGAAAGCGAAGCCTGGTTTGACCTTTCTCGAGTCAAAGGTGAGGCCTTTCACGTCCCTGTCCATACTTCCGTATGAAGAGGTAAGGGAAACTTTGTACAATATGTCTTTTAGCTCGGCCACTTCTGTTATCCCAATCTGATAAATATGCGATCACCCTTTGTAATTCTGGCACCGGCGGTCAGCGACTGACCAACCACACGACCTTTTCCTTCGTAAAGCACGGTAAGTCCTGATCTCTCCAGGAGATATATCGCGTCGCGAAATGTCATTCCCGAAACATCGGGAACCATACCTTCACCCTGCACATTCTTCTTCCAGTTCACACCGTTCCCTACACGCGTCGTGCGCACCCACTCATCTTCTGTTAGTGGATGGTTCGATATGCCAAGCTCGTTACACAGGAGTGTCAGCTCTTCCTGATTGCCGGCCTTGATGACAGGCAGCACATCGTTCTTAGCGTACTTCTGCAAGCTCATCGGTTCGTGGAGCTGGATATCACGCGCATAAATATTGTCGGCAATTTCCTTGAACACAGGAGCTGCGACATTGCTTCCGTATTGATACCATCCGCGCGGATTCTTGATCAGCACCATTGCGCTGTACTTCGGATCGTGGGCAGGAAAATAGCCGACGAATGAAGTAATATATCTTTTCGTATAGCGACCGTTCTCCAGTATCTGCGCCGTTCCTGTTTTTCCGGCAATGCGGTAATGCGTGCCCTTGATGTTTTTCGCCGTGCCCTTTTCCACAACTCCTTCGAGAAGCAAACGCAGCTTTTTCAGCGTCTCCTCGGAACAGATCTTCCTGCTGATGACATCCGTTTCGTAAGTCTCTTCGTCTTCATCCGCTTTTTTCACAGACTTTACGATCACGGGTTTGATCATTACACCATCGTTGGCCACGGCATTATAGAGCGCGAGCGTGTGCAGCGGCGTGATCTCAAATCCGTATCCGTACGCCATCCATGGTAGAGAAATTCCGCTCCAGCCTTTTTCACCCGGGCGTTTGATCTTTGGTTCGGGTTCACCGGCGATCTGAATACCCAGGCGTTTGGATAGGTTCAGCCTGTCGAGATATGCGAGGAAGTTGCCGGGCTTCAGTCCGAAGTGGTCGTCGAGCAGTCGCGCCATCGCCACGTTCGACGAATGTTCAAATGCCTCCTGAACGGTGACCTTGCCCAATCCGCCCTCTTCATGGTCGCGGACCCGATGGTTATAGAACTGGTATTCGCCGTTGCCTGTATCGATGCTGTCGGTGAGTTCGATGCCCGTGTCTTCCAGCAATGCCATCATCGTCACCAGTTTAAAGGTGGACCCGGGTTCGAAATTGTGCGCGGCGAAGTTTAATTTCTCCGAGAAATTCCCGTTCCTGTCTGTGCTCAGGTTTGTGATCGCTTTCACCTCGCCGGTGGCTACTTCCATGACCACGATCATTCCATCATCGGCGTCGTGCTGAACCATCGCTTTGTGAAGCGCTGTTTCAGCTACATCCTGCAGGTTGATGTCAAGGGTCGTTTGCAGATCGAGTCCGTTGACTGCCTTCACATTGTTTGCATCAAAGATCGGTTTCCACACGCCGCCTGCGATCTTCTGATAATAAGCATATCCGTCCTGGCCGCCGAGGTGTTGATTAAAGCTGTACTCGAGTCCGGCGCCGCGGTCGTTTTCATTGACAAAGCCGATGGTGCGGCGTCCGAGGTTTGAAAACGGCATGTACCGGACATCCACTTTTTCAAAGATCGCACCTCCGCGCAGCCTTCCTTCCCGAATGATCGGCCAGCCCATCATCATCTTCTTGTCCTGATAATTAATTTTCGCGCGGTTGAGGATAATGTATTGCTTTCCCGTCTCACGGGCATCGATCAACATCCGCCTGTATTCACTCTTGCTCCTGTCCCTGAAAAATACCGCCAGATGCCACGCCAGAGAATCAACGCCTTTCCTGAAAACTTCATCCTTGGGAATGGTGGCATCAAATGCAATCTTATAAAAAGGAAGCGAGGTTGCCAGCAAACTTCCGTTATCCGAATAAATATTTCCACGTGTCGCCTTTACACGCTTGTAATCAAAGGAGATCCGCTCGCCCATTGCTGCCCACTTCTCCCCTTCGGCGAACTGGATATGGCCCATCTTCGCCACGACGCCAATGGCAAAGAGCATCACGAAAAGAAATGCTACCAGAACACGTAATAATATCGACCTTTTAATATTCACCTTCTTGAACCACTACTTTATATGGGGGAATCAAACTTTCTTTCAAGCCAAGAGGCCTTACTTTGCGCGCCACCTCCGACTGCTTGCTGCTGAACATCAGGTCGGCTTTCAGCGTTGTGTAGTCCGCGCGCATGTCCTCAACTTCTACCTGCATCAGGTTGATCTTGCGAACAGTCTGCTCAGCGTAATGGGTATTACCGATATAGATAAGTCCCAGTACCATAATGAAAAAAATTTTCGGCAGGTAGTGAACAGGAAAACCTTCTTCAAAGTATGTCTCGAGTTTTAATTTTCGTTCGATACCGGAAAACACACTAAATCCTCCTGTGATGGTACCTGCTTCGGATTTTACCTTGAATTTATTCGCGCTCATAAAACCGTCTTCAATTCTTGTTTTTTCCCCGGCGGAACTGCTTCAGTGCCAATACGCATGGATCATAATACATGCGACACTAACGCAACAGCCCCGGGAGCGAGTCTATATCTTTATCGCCACGCGCAAACGCGCACTTCGCGCGCGGTTGTTTGCAGCAATCTCTTCTTCGGATGCTTCGACCGGTTTTCGGTTCACCGCTTCAAAAGGTTTCAACATGTTGCCATACAGATCTTTATCCACTTCTCCGAAGACTTTGCCTTTCTGAATGTAGTTCTTCACCATGCGGTCTTCCAGCGAATGGTATGACATTACCACCAACCGCCCGGAAGGGCCGATCACTTCGCCACATTGGTGCAAAAAATTTTCAAGCGCCTTCATCTCGTCATTGACTTCGATGCGCAACGCCTGAAACACCTGGGCGAAATACTTGTTCTCCTTTCCACGCGGAGCTACATTCTTTAAAGCGTTTTTCAAATCTTCCGTGCGTTCAAACTCCTTCTGAACGCGTTGTTGAACAATAAGCCTTGCAACAGTCCTGGCGTTTTTTAATTCGCCATACATGCCGAAGATCCTGTGCAGCTGACCTTCCTGGTAGGTGTTCAGGACAGTCGCAGCGGTGTGCGACACCGTCTGATCCATCCGCATATCCAGGGGCCCATCAAACCTCGTCGAGAAACCGCGCTCCGGCGAGTCGATCTGATGCGACGAAACCCCAAGGTCTGCAAGCACTCCGTTTACCTCCGTTACGCCATTCAATTTCAGATACCGTTTCAGGTGCATGAAATTTGCCTGGCAAAATGTAAAAGAACGTTCCCTGATCTTTTCCGCCTCTATCCTTGCGTCGTCATCCTGGTCAAAGGCGATCAATCTGCCTGTCTCGAGTTTTAATTTTCTTTCGATACCGGAAAACACACTAAATCCTCCTGTGATG
>CBFGXV010000321.1:0-4411 GCA_965652755.1 uncultured Chryseosolibacter sp.
TGATATGTGGGAAGAAAAGGTTGAATACCGTTTATTGCCGTGGGTATAGGGGTATAGGGGGATAGGGGAAATAGGGGGATAGGGGTAATAATTACAGTTGATATAAGCGGAAAAAAGTTAATACCGTTTGATGCGGTCGAGTGCAGAACATGAATGCATGCATGGTCGGGATTAGGCGATAGGGTTTATAGTGCAGATGGAGTACACTAAACCCGAGGACATGGAGACATACTTAGATGGACAGTGTCTTTTACCCCTATACCCTATACCCTTATACCCTTATACCCTATACCCTATACCCTATACCCTTATACCCCTTACCCCCGCTACAAGGTTGATCCCGATCTTACCTGCCCGCGCATCGCCGGTGGCGAATGTGGGTACGGATAAGTGGACAAGATCATTATCTTTCGGGATCTTTAATTTTAGCGGATGGTATTAAACTATATCTGGGTCGGGTTCTTCCTCATTGCTTTCGTCGTTGCGCTCGTGAAACTGGTGGTGTTCCAGGACATGGACGTGTTTCCGAATATGCTGCAGTCGACCTTTGACATGGCAAAGACCGGATTGGAAATTTCCATCGGCCTTGCAGGGGTGATGTCACTGTGGCTCGGGTTGATGAAGATCGGTGAGAAGGGCGGAATGGTGCCGATACTTTCCCGCCTTGTCGGTCCATTCTTCGCGCGGCTGTTTCCCGGTGTCCCGAAAGATCATCCCGCAACGGGCTCTATCATCATGAACTTCAGCGCGAACATTCTCGGGCTCGACAATGCTGCCACGCCGCTGGGATTAAAGGCGATGAAAGAACTGCAGGAGATCAACCCGGACAAAGACCGCGCGTCTGATGCGCAGATCATGTTCCTCGTCCTCAATGCTTCCGGACTAACGATCATCCCGATCTCCATCCTCGCCGACCGCGCAATGCTCGGATCTGTAAATCCGACGAGTGTATTCATTCCAATTCTCATCGCTACCTTTTGCTCGACGTTCATCGGGCTATTATATATTTCTATTCGACAACGCATCAATCTGCTCGACCCGGTGCTGCTTGCCTACATCATTGGCATGCTCGCGTTTGTATCAGGGATGGTCTATTACTTCGCAGGTTTGCCCCCGGCAGAAGTTCAGCGCCAGTCCTCGGTGATGACGGGCGTGGTTATCTTCAGTATCATCATCAGTTTTATAGGACTTGGACTGAAAAACAGAATTCCTGTCTTTGAAACTTTTGTTGAAGGCGCCAAGGAGGGCTTTGGTATTTCCATCAGGATCATTCCTTTTCTCGTAGGGATCCTCGTCGCCATCGGGGTGTTCCGCGCCTCAGGTGTATTGACTTACGTCGAACACGGCGTCGCATGGAGCCTTAACGAGGCGGGCGTCAACAGTGATTTTGTGCCGGCACTTCCGGTTGGCATATTGAAGCCCATGAGCGGCCAGGGAGCGCGCGGTATGATGATCGAAGTTTCCAAGGCTTACGGACCCGATTCATTTGTCGGGAACATGGCCAGTATCTTCCGCGGATGCGCTGAGACGACGTTCTATATCCTCGCTCTGTACTTTGGATCCGTCAGCGTGCGCAATACCCGTTACGCTGTAACGGGTGGGCTAATCGCAGATGCTGCGGGAATCGCGGGCGGCATCTTTGCGGGCTATCTGTTTTTTGGATGATGGACCCCGTCGTTATTCTTTGCCGGCCCTAAGTCCAAGGTGTCACTCAATCTGCTCATTTGCACATCAAACTTTTAGCTACCTTTCAGGATGAATCTCTTCTATCAGCCTGGCATACCGGAGGGGGTCTTGTATCTCGATGCGGACGAATCGCGCCATTGTGTTAAAGTCCTGCGCAAGAAAGCAGGCGACGTGATCTCGCTGACGGATGGCAATGGATTTTTCTATGAAGCTGTCATCACAAAGGCCGACGCGAACCAATGCGCTTTCGAAATACGGACGCGGACACCCGTTCCGGAAAAGGATTTCTTTATTCACATCGCCGTATCTCCGACGAAGAATGCCGACCGCATCGAATGGTTCGTGGAGAAGGCAACGGAGTTTGGCGTCGACAAGATCAGCCTCATGGACTGCAAGAATACGGAACGCAGCTTTATCAAAACAGACCGGCTAAACAAAGTAGCCGTCAGCGCGATGAAACAATCCGTGAAACCACTTGTCCCGGTTATTTCAGATCAGTTGCTGCAATTCACGGAAGTAGTGGAACATTGCCAGGAGGAAGAGAAGTATATCGCATTGGTCGACGCATCGAATCCCCTGCATCTGAAAGACGTCGTCAAACCAGGAAATTCTTACTGTGTGCTCATTGGTCCCGAGGGTGATTTTTCTCCCGAAGAATTAAGGACGGCGCTTGAATCGGGCTTTAAGAAAGTGAGTCTCGGCCCATCCCGCCTGCGCACAGAGACAGCCGCCGTGGCTGCGTGCCATGTGTTAAATCTGGTGAATCAATAAAAGTAATTGGTGGCGAAATGTATCAGCGCCACTGAGTGAATCTTTGTGGCGCCCGACGGGATCTTTACTACCCCTTTGAAAGTCTGTCTACGAGACTTACATATTCCTTCATTGCATCTTCCTTCGACTTCCCCTTTATTTCAGCCCAGGAGTCGTACTTGGCTATGGCCTTGAAGTCAAAACCACCGGGACGCTCGCCGGAAACATCTCCTTCCGTCGCCTGCTTGTACAATGCATACAACATCAACAGATCTTCATTTGACGGGCGGGTGGTTAACTCGCGGGAACGAGTGACGGCAGAGTCGAATTGTTCTTTCAAGTTAGAATGTGTTGATGTGTTGAGGTGTTGGTGTGTTGGTGTGTTGGTGTATTGGTGTGATTCCGGCTTTAATTAAGAATGAAATACAGTTGAAAGGTAATGCCTTTGCGCGCAACCACCTCGTACCTTAACACCTTAACACATTTCCATTCCCGGGAATCGACCTAACCCTCCCCACGACATCAACACCTCAACACTCCAACACCTCAACACCTTATCCTCTCTTCTCGACCGGCTTATACTCGCGGAGTTTTTCTCCGGTGTAGATCTGGCGGGGGCGACCGATGGGTTCTTTGTTCTCGCGCATCTCTTTCCATTGGGCGATCCATCCGGGGAGACGGCCCATTGCAAACATGACGGTGAACATATCAACGGGGATACCCAGCGCGCGGTAAATAATGCCTGAATAGAAATCGACGTTGGGATAAAGTTTGCGCTCGACGAAATACGGATCCTTCAGCGCAGCTTCTTCAAGCTTGAGCGCGATCTCGAGGACGGGATCGTTAATACCCAGTTTCTTCAAAACGTCGTCGGCGGCTTTCTTGATGATCTTTGCGCGTGGATCGAAGTTCTTGTAAACGCGGTGGCCAAAGCCCATCAGGCGGAAGCCACTGCTCTTATCCTTGGCTTTGTTGATCCATTTTTCGGTATCGCCGCCGTCGTTCTTGATATTTTCCAGCATGAGGATCACCTCCTGGTTCGCGCCGCCATGCAACGGACCCCACAGGGCGTTGATGCCCGCTGAGATAGAAGAGTATATGCTTGCTTTTGACGACCCGACAATGCGGACAGTCGAAGTAGAACAGTTCTGTTCGTGGTCAGCGTGGAGGATCAGCAGCTTGTCCAACGCATCGGCTACCAGCGGATCGACTTCGTACTCTTCCGCCGGAAGACTGAACATCATCTTGAGAAATCTTGCGCAGTAGGTAAGGCGGTTGTCGGGATAATTTACTGGATGTCCGACCGCATTCTTGTACGCCCAGGAAGCGAATGTCGGCATCTTGGCCATAGCCCTGATGATGCTGAGATTTATCTTTTCATTGGGACGGTTGGGATCCAGTGACTCCGGATAGAAGGCAGTCTGTGAGCAGAACAGCGATGCAACCACGCCCATCGGGTGGGCCGATGAGGGAAATCCGTCGAGAATTTTCTTTGTGTCCTCGTGAACGAGGGTATGTGTCTTGATCTCGTGTTGGAAAACGTCGAGTTGTTGTTTTGTCGGAAGGTTTCCGTAGATGAGCAGGTAGGCGACCTCGATAAAATTCGATTTTTCCGCCAGGTCCTCGATCGCATATCCGCGATAGCGCAGGATACCGTTGTCGCCATCGAGAAAAGTAATACCGCTTTTTGTCGACCCCGTATTTTTGAAACCGGGGTCCAGGGTGATCACTTTTGCTTTGTCAAGGAGATCACTGATATCCACGGCCATTTCACCCTCGGAGCCAATAATCACCGGAAGGGTATAGGATTTACCATCAATAATCAATTCTGCTGTTTTCGACATGTCATTTCTAGGTTTACACGATAGTAGGATCCGGCCGGGCTCAATTATCACCCAATGTCACAGATTTTGCTGCCAAAACTAAACGCTTCACGCCAATTGCCAAAGCCCTGACAGTTTTTAAATATACAGTC
>CBFGXV010000322.1:0-4410 GCA_965652755.1 uncultured Chryseosolibacter sp.
CGCGCGTGGCTTCGCCCTGTTTTTCGAACAACGCCTGCCCGTTTCCGGCCTCGAGATCTTTCATAGCATTATTTGGGTGATTTTGGAACTTGCATTTTTCTTGTTTTCCGAAGAATGCTGTTCAGTTAACTTTAATATTTTTCTAAGCTTTATTTTTCCTCTTAGCGCTCTCAGATGAACAAAACACACTATCCCATTATCATGCTGCTTTGTGTAGCGCTGGCCTGCTCGGAGAAAGAGAACGGCCTCGAAAGCGGCGACAACGAACCTTATTCAGGCAGCACTGACGAGTGTTGTTGCCTCCAATGCCGTAAACAATCGGGAGCTTCCTGGTATTGTTCTCCTTAACGAATTGCAGAATGGCTTTTTTTTCATCTGCTGTGTATCCGCATTGCTTTAATAGTAGCCCGCCAAAGGGATCACGCGCTGTGTCTCCGAAACGTGGGCTGCCTGAGACTTCTCCAACAAAATCCCTGTATGCCATGTCAACACTTTTTCCCATCCATTCATTTTGTTCTTCGACGCTGAAAAAGGGTCGGTATACGGGCATTGGATGGAAGAACTTTTTGCCGGTCATACGCTCTACCCCCGGGTAGAATCGGTGGAGTTCCACAAATAATTCGTCGGCAAGCCACGTTTTCACCATTTTTCTGCCAGTCACCGGATTGAACAAACCGGCTGCGATGGCTGACGAGATGTTTTGCGAAGGTTCGTCAATGACCATGATGCGATAATTTCTCGCGAGCGCCCTGATTGCAACGGCGGAACCCGCGAGACCCTGCCCAATGATAAGCAGATCAAGGTCGGTAGCATTTTTCACTGGCCTAAAAATGGAACAAATAATTGGGGTGGTGCAGAAAACCCACCTATTTTTGATACAAATTTTCTTTCATGTTGCAGGTTCAGTCTTTTGTTTTCAATGCTTTTCAAGAGAATACCATTGTATTGTTCGATGAAACAAAAGAATGCCTTGTCATAGACCCCGGTTGCTCTAATGAATCTGAGAACACACAGCTGAAAAATTTTATCGATAAGAATAAACTGAAAGTAAAGCTGGTGCTGAACACCCATTGCCATGTTGACCATGTGCTGGGAAACAGGTTCGCGAAACAGACTTTTAAAGTAAATCTTCTCATTCATCGTCTTGAGGAACCGACGCTTAAGGCGGCGGAGGTATATGCGCCCAGCTATGGCTTTCATGAATATCAACACCAGTCTGCGGACGCGTTTTTGGAAGACGGAGACTTCATTGTCGTCGGAAACCACACCCTCGTTGTACTCTTCGTTCCGGGCCATGCACCTGGCCACGTAGCGTTTTACAACGAACGAAGCCGGATACTTATTGGCGGCGATGTATTGTTTTACAACAGCATTGGACGGACTGATCTTCCGGGCGGCAATCATGAACAACTTATTAACAGCATCCATACAAAGCTTTTCACATTGCCCGACAGCGTAAAGGTCTACCCGGGACATGGACCTGAGACGACCATCGGCTTTGAAAAGAAGACCAACCCGTTCTGTGCCATCGACACATTAAAATCGAATAGCTAACCCCTCGCCGGCACTGATATGATAAGACACCTGCCCAATTTTCTCACGTGCTGCAATCTTCTGTGCGGTTGTTTCGGAATCGTTTTTGTGCTGGAGGGACGCGAGATCCCTGCGGCGTATTTTGTGTGGCTCGCAGGTATCTTTGATTTCTTCGACGGCTTTGCAGCAAGGATGCTGAAAGTAACGTCCTCTATTGGAAAAGAACTTGACTCGCTTGCTGACGTTGTAAGCTTCGGTATACTGCCTGCGCTGGTGATGTACAAGATGATCAGTACTTCGTCCGACTCGTCCGCGCTTCCTTATATCGGGTTTACTATTGCTGTGTTCTCTGCCCTGAGGCTTGCTATCTTCAATGTCGACGAGACACAGCGAGACTCCTTTCGCGGATTAAACACCGCGGCCAATACCATCTTTATTACTTCGCTGCCTTTGCTCTACAACCAGGTCGGCCGATGGCTGTACGAGCCCGCGGTGCTGGTTGCCATTACTTTGTTGTTTTCCCTCCTTCTCGTATCCCGTATTGAGTTCTTCGCTTTTAAATTCAAAAGTTTCCGGTGGGAAGACAACAAATTGCGATTTACCTTCCTGCTCCTCGCCGTATTACTGTTGATCAGCCTCCAATACCTGGCGGTACCGATCGTAATACTACTTTATATCGTTTTTTCGTTGTTGGATAGTTATGTGTTCCGAAAGCCAAAACCCATGAAAAACCTTTGATCTCCCTAAAAAAAATCTGGTGGATCATCGCGCTGTCGTGCTTTTCGCTGTCTTTGGGGGCTCAGACATCGGTTCTAAGCACAGGCAACTGGTATAAACTCTCCGTAGAAAGAAACGGGGTGTACAGGATCTCTTTTGACCTCCTCAAAAAAATGGGAGTGGACCCTGCGAAAATAAATCCACAAAACATCAGCATTTTCGGCCGCGAAGGAGGCATGTTACCCCAGGACAACAGTATTGCCCGTCCTAATGACCTGATAGAGTGCGCCATCCGTGTAAGGGGCGAAGAGGACGGAACTTTTGACAAATCGGATCATATACTCTTCTATGCTGAAGGACCGGATGACTATGAATACGACGTCACATCAGGTTTTTTCCGGTACGAAAACAACCTGTACAGCGAACAGAATTTCTATTTCCTGACCATTGGCGACAACCAGGGAAAACGGATTGGCACCGAAGAAAATCTTGAAGGCACCTTTCCCGTGGTCAATACTTTCAGTGCCTTTGCTTACTATGAGAAAGATGAATTTAACATCGATCGCTCGGGCCGTGAATGGTACGGTGAAAAATTTGGTCTCATCAATTCTCACACACTCACTTACAATATCCCAGGCATCACCGCGGGTTCTGCTATCGGTATCGTCTCTGACGTGATGGGGCAATCGTATACCGATGCATCCTTCAAATTATTTTTTAATAATGTTCCGGTTGGCGAACAAAAGATCTACCCCATACCGCTCGGACGATATTCGGTCCGGGGCCTGCACAAGCGCGATACGCTGATCGTGAACTCCGGCGATGTCGGTGCAACGGCGCGATCATCGCAGGAAATAAAATATGAATTTGTAAAAGGCACGGGTTTCTCACAGGGATACCTGAATTTTATTATGATCAATTACACCAGGGATCTGGCGCTATATGATAACCAGACATTCTTCGTGTCTCCGACGTCGCTCAACCATCCTCATTCAACCTTTAAGTTAAAGGGAATTAGCAGTGTCGCGCAGATCTGGGACATCACAGATCATTACAATCCAAAATATCAGGAATTTGATTTATCATCAACAATTGCCACCTTTTCGACTGCTACCGATCGCCTGAAGAAATGGATGGTCGTGAATGATCGTTTTCCTGAACCGACGTTCGTCAAGGCAGTCGAAAACCGCAACCTTTCTGGTCTTGAAACACCAGACATGCTTATCATCACGCATCCCGACTTCCGGGTCGAGGCGGAACGACTTGCGTTACACCGGTCGGCGTTCGATGGGTGGTCCGTTGAAGTTGCAACAACTGAGGAGATCTTCAACCAGTTCTCGGGTGGTCGTCAGGATGTCTCCGCCCTTCGGGATTTTGCGAGATTTCTTCGTGAGAAAGATCCTGCAGCCTTGCAGTCGATATTACTTTTCGGCAAAGGATCGTATGATTATAAAGACAGGCTGGCGAACAACACAAATTTCGTCCCTACCTATCAGTCGAGAAATTCATTGCATCCGCTTCAGACGTATTCATCCGATGATTACTTTGCCTTCTTGGAAGACGGAGAGGGAACCTGGTCCGAATCTCCGGCCCAACACCACACGCTTGATGTTGGCGTAGGGAGGCTGCCGGTGACAACTACAGAGGAGGCAAGAACAGTAGTGGATAAGATCATCGACTATGATACGAACCAGAATGCATATGGGGCCTGGCGTAAGAAGATCGTTTTCGTTGCGGATGATGGCAACAGCGAAGACAATTTCACAAGCCTGCATCAGTATCAGGCCGATCAGCTTGCCACAAGTATTGAAGAAGACTATCCGGACCTGAATGCGCACAGGCTGTTCATAGGCTCGTACAAGAAAATGGTTCAACCCAACGGTGAAACTGTTCCCGATATGATGGATGACATCGAACGTTCTTTCCGCGACGGCTCCCTTATCATCAATTTCACGGGTCACGGGTCGGAAACTGTTTGGGCGGACGAAAGAGTGCTGACGGACAAAACAATTTCCGAGTTAAAAAACGAATTTTATCCCTTTCTCGTAACTGCAACATGTGAATTTGGCAGGCAGGACGATCCCCTTCAGATCTCGAGTGCAGAAAGATCAGTGACCCATCGAGGTGGTGGTGCTATCGGGTTAGTGACGACCGCCAGGC
>CBFGXV010000323.1:0-4401 GCA_965652755.1 uncultured Chryseosolibacter sp.
ATTACGATAAAAGGTTTCAGCCATGGCAATTATTTCGGTTTTTTTTCAGAAAATCTGATGCTTCCGCTGACGCTAATCGGCAATCAGTTTTAATGCTTCTGCAATCCTTGAATTGTAATCATTGAGCGCCCGGGACGTTATGTCGATCTGTTGCCGTGCTTCATCCCAGTTTCGCTGCTCGATTGCTTCGCGGATGCCAGGGAGTGTCTTGACTCCGTATCCCGTGTAATAGCCAGGTGCATAGATCGTGTGCCGGTACCACGGGCGCCGTGGTAATCCCGTTTGTGTGAGCAGCACCTGTTCGCAGCGGTAGAGGATCGTGTTAAGATCTGCAAGCCTGTCGGGTCGAATATTTTTCAGGGTTGCCGAATCGGAAAATGTTTCCGCCGTTTCTTTGAGTTGCGCGAGTGCGTTTTGCAGGGGAGAGAAATCGAGGAATGGCACGTGGTCTTTTGTTTCGGGTGAACGATATTCCTCGGTGGGGTCCGCCGCCAAGACAAACCGTTTCTCCGATATCATCTGGTTTTCCGCCGCAGTAGACTCTCTCAGGTTGCCCAGTTGATCCATCACTTCGGTCAGATAATCATTCACAGTGCGGTGGAACGTTCTAAAATCGAAAGGGAGGCGATCGGCATTTGCCAGTCTCATCGTAGCGCGGCCCGCCGTTTTCGCCAGCATCACTCCGTATTCAAAAGTGGGATCCTTGAATCTGACGTAGTGATCGTATGAATCATAGATGGAATGATACTCTCCGCCATTGCCTTCTCCACCGTAGCCAAGGTTCAGGGAAGGGACGCCGAGGTGTTGGATAAACGGCGTGTAATCAGAACCCGAGCCCAGGGCGCCGAGCACGAAATGTTTCCGGTTGAGAATATCCATCCTTGATTTTGCATTCGGAGCATTGGCGGCCTGCACGGATTTGCTGCGCTCAAACGCGCTTACTTTTGTTTGAGGATCGATGACATTACGGCTGATCTCCGTTACCAGTGTCTCCAGTGTATGGGATCCGCCGGCGAACAAAAAGCCGCGCGAATTTCCATCCGAGTTGATGTAGGCGACCGCTTTTTCGCGAAGTTCCTGCGCGTGTGCTTCGGCCCATTCCGTGGATCCGATCAGCCCCGGTTCTTCGCCGTCCCATGCGCAGTACATCAGCGTACGCTTTGGCTTCCAGCCCGTCTTGACAAGTTCAGCAATGGCGCGCGCCTCCTCCATCATGGCCACTACACCGCTTACGGGATCACTTGCGCCGTTAACCCACGCATCGTGATGATTGCCGCGAATGACCCATTGATCCGGGTAATCCGACCCCTTCATCCGGGCTATCACATTATAGCAGGGCACGATATCCCAGTTAAATTCGAGCTTGAGGTGCACACGGGCGGCGCCAGGTCCGACGTGATAGGTGATGGGCAAGGCCCCGCGCCAGTGTGGTGGGGCTACGGGTCCGCTGAGCGCAGCCAGGAGGGGTTGCGCATCGCTGTATGAGATTGGCAGGACGGGGATCTTTAAGAGATTGATCGCATCCTTGCGGTCTATGCGTGTAGCGTCCTCCGTTGATGCATATCCCGGCGTCAACGGATCCCCCGGAGCTACGGGAAGATCAATCACCGCGCCGCGCTGCGCACCTGATTCATTCTTGAACGCGCCCTTTGGATATACGTCGCCCTGAAAGTATCCGTCGTCAAGCGGGTCGGAGTAAATGATGCATCCAATTGCACCGCGTTCCTCGGCAACTTTTGGTTTTATCCCTCTCCAGGACCTCCCATACTTCGCGATAACGATCTTTCCCCTGACATCGATGCCAAGTCTCTCAAGATGATCGTAATCGTCAGGCAACCCGTAGTTAACGAATACAAGTTCTCCGGAAACATCTCCGTCCGCCGACCAACAATTGTAAATCGGGAGCTGGTCTGTTTGACCGGAACTGTCATCCTCCTTCAGCGGTCTTTCTTTCAACTTTGCGCGGAATTTTTCCGGCGCTGTCATCTCGAGAAGGCGGATCCGTGGCGTCGGAAAGAGCACATGGAATGTTTCGATCTCCGCTTCGTAGCCCCAGCTGCGGAATTGGTCGCGGATAAATTCAGCGCTTTCCTTGCCGAAAGGCGATCCGAGATGATGTGGCCGCGACGAAAGTTTTTTCATCCACGTATTGAGATTGCCGGCATTCAGATAATTGTCGAACTTCTTTTCTGCCTGCAAATGCAATTCGCCATTCACCTCGCTGAAACCGCTGGGAAGGGAACCCTGCCCGTTCGCCGGGAATAACTGGACCAGAAAAAGTATTGCTAATACGTGACGCATAAAAAATAATTTTTGCTTCAAGATAAGCTGCTTCTCCCAGAAGTCTAAACGTTTCGGTTTCAAGGATTGCAACTCAATGTGAGCGGTTATTTGTCCGACAAAAACCTGATAGTCAATTAATTATGAGTACATATGTTTTATTCATTTCACATAGATGCAAGATCGCGGCATCCTGACAAGAAGGCTTGGCCGTATTGGTGCAGCGCCGCGGTTAGGCCGGCTAACAGCTGGTTCGGCATTAGATTGTTAGGGGTACGGCAAAAAGGCTGTGAACGAGAGCGCACCACAAAAAGGCGGATGGACCTGGGAGATCAAACCGGAATCTTACTGGTTCCAGTGGCAATTGCCGCAACTCTGGAACTATCGCCACCTCTTGCTGAGAATTGTAAGGAGGGATTTTCTCATCCATCATCAACAGACCTTACTTGGTCCGTTGTGGATCATTTTCCAGCCTATGATCATTCTGGTCATCTACCTGCTCATTTTTGAGAAGGCTGTCGGGTTGTCGACTGATGGTCTACCCCCCACACTTTTTTATCTGTCGGGGATCATTTTGTGGACACTTTTCTCCGAATGCTTCACGGGAACCGCCTTCACTTTTATTCAGAATGGTACCCTTTTTGGAAAAGTTTACTTTCCGAGGCTCGTCATACCGCTGTCCGTTGTTCTGGTTAACTTCATCAGATTCGGGATCCAGTTTTCCATCTTTCTTTTCATGATCCTGATCATCGATGCGTCGCTGCTTACAGATCAACCCCTGCGGTGGATACTCGCTTTGTTGTTTTCGGTAGGAGTGATCGCCGGGCTTGGGCTGGGACTCGGGCTGGTGTTCTCTATTATCACGGCAAAGTATCGCGACCTTGTAAATGTTATTCACCTGATCGTCCGGCTACTGATGTTTGCCACCCCCGTTATCTATCCCATCAGCATCGTTCATCCGGATGCCCGGGTGTGGTTCAACTTAAATCCATTGTGCTCAGTCGTAGAGCTTTTTCGATTCGGGTTTCTGGGAGAGGGTACATTCACCCCGCTTCAATTACTCTACAGCATTACCTGCATGGCAGTGCTGATCCTCACCGGTTCATTACTATTTAACAAATTCGGCAACAAATTACAGGATGTGATATAACATGGCGGACGCGATCATCAAGGTTGAAAAACTTTCTAAGCTTTATTCTTTGGGACAAGTAGGAACGGGCTCTTTTCGTCAGGATCTGAAGCGTTGGTGGCTTTCGGCCGTGCGCAAGAAAAACGATCCGTTCTTTTCCGAGACTCAGGATCCCGGGTTGTCCCACATCTGGGCGCTACGCGATGTTTCGTTCGAAGTAAATGAGGGGGAAGTTTTTGGCATCATCGGACAGAACGGCGCGGGGAAGTCAACGCTGTTAAAAATTCTCTCGAACATTATTCGGCCCACCCACGGTCGTATTCGCGGGAGGGGACGCATCAACAGTCTTCTTGAAATAGGGACGGGATTTCACGACGAGTTGTCCGGACGGGAAAACATCTACCTCAACGGGTATTTTCTCGGAATGCAACGACACGAGATCAAGAGGAAGTTTGATGAGATCGTAGACTTTTCCGGGGTAGAAAAGTTTCTCGATACACCCGTCAAAAGATATTCGTCGGGAATGTACATGCGATTGGCATTTGCCGTTGCCGCGCACCTGGAGCCTGATATCCTCATCGTGGATGAAGTTCTTGCCGTGGGTGATGCAGACTTCCAGAAGAAATGTCTTGGCAAGATGCACGATGTTTCCACCAAACAGGGAAGGACGATACTGTACGTCAGCCACAATCTTCCTTCGGTGATCAACCTATGTCAGCGCGCAATGCACTTGCAGGGCGGAAAGATAGCCGACATCGGTCAATCTTCGAGAGTTGTAAATCAATATCTGAGCAAACATCAGAAGAAGTTACACATACAACGGTGGGACAACATGTCGGAGGCTCCCGGAAATAATTTTATACGAATTCAATTCGTGGAGCTTATTCCCCATTTGAAAAGTGAAGATAGTCCGATCGACATACGCACACCGATGACCGTGCGATTTAAATTCTGGAATCTGGTTGAAGAACAAAACATTTGCGTCGGGCTGC
>CBFGXV010000324.1:0-4401 GCA_965652755.1 uncultured Chryseosolibacter sp.
TATTTGTGTCGGAAAACTACCAAAACAATTGGGACGGAACCGGTGCAGCGGATGGAATTTACTTCTATCGCCTTCAGTTGTCCAACGACCAGGCTGTGACCGGATGGGTGGAAGTGATACGCGGACCGAAACCTTAGGTCAGCGACTCCAGAAATTTCATTGTGTCGACGCGGTCCGCGTAGTCCCATAGTTCGGGCGATTGAGCCTGTCCGAAGGGAACGTGGTCCCCGGATGTGTTGCCGACTATGCACTGGATCTTTTCCGATACCGCCTGCAGTTTTTCCGTCAGGTCCGCGATGTCCTTATAACGTTCAAGGTATACGACAGAGATGGGGGAAACGAGCTTCTGATTCTCGTGAAGGATTACAAATCCCGAATCGTAAAAAGGGATCTTGTTGACCAGCAGAATGGACTTCTGATAATCGTAGTTGTTGTGGTACTTGTGGTGGTGAAGAATATCGACGTAAATATCCCATGCTTTGATCAGTCTCGTGGGGTCAAAGTTTTCGGGGATGAATATCTTCGAAACGTTCCGGCAGCCAAGCCCAAAATACGTGAATACGTCGCGGCCCAACAGCATCAGATCCTCAGACGACTCGTCACCTGACAGCACCGCACACGAAGTCCGGTTCTTGCGAATGATGTTCGGATACTTGCCAAAGTAATAATCAAAATAACGCGCTGAATTGTCACTGCCGGTGGCGATGACGGCATCGAAGTTTTTCAGTCGCGCGGGCATTGAGATCAACGCCTCAAAGCGAGGTTCTATCGCGATCAGTTTGTTGACCAGGAATGTCGGAAGAACCGTGTCCTTGGATGAGAGCTTGGCCATGAGAGCGTGGCCACTTACGAGAACGCTCAGCATGTCGTGAAAGCCGGCGAGCGGAATATTTCCAGCCATCACCACAGCGATCTGCCGGATCTTTTGTGGAGTTACTGTGTAGTGTGATGACCAGTTTTTCAGTTTGACAACATCCAGGTAGCGGCGGATTCCCTCCAACGCCAGATTTATGCTGCCCGGCGTGAACCAGGGATTTTCATTTCTGACTTTCAGTGACAATTCCTCGCGCCCGGCTTCATCGATTGCATCGACGTAATTGCCCAATTTTGCCAGCCCTTCCAGTCGTTCGTCAGGTTTCATAAACTTTTGAATGCGTAATATCGTTTGTAGAGAAACAATTTGGACGTATTTTTGCGTTACAAGGATTCAAAAGTAGGAAAAGCATGGCAATAATGATTACCGACGAATGCATCAACTGCGGTGCATGCGAGCCGGAATGCCCGAACACAGCTATCTACGAAGGTGGAAGAGAATGGAATTGGGCTGGTGGCACAAAGCTGGAAAAAGTTGAATTGGAAGACGGATCCGCCATTGACGGTAAGGATCCTCAGACTCCCGTGTCCAATGAATTTTATTATATAGTTTCCGGTAAGTGTACGGAGTGTTCAGGATTCCATGAAGAACCTCAGTGCGCTGCTGTTTGCCCCGTAGATTGCTGCGTGCCCGATCCGGATGTTGTTGAAACCAAGGAAGAGCTTCTGGCGAAAAAAGCCTGGTTACATCAGGAAGTAGAACAAGGTCTTTAAGAGGGTGGACGACGCCCGGACGTTGTCCTGCGTCTGTTTATCCGCAACCCGCTCAGGTTGCGAAATGCAAAACGTTATCTCATCTTAGCCCGCTTGATCAGGTAGGTCTGTAGTACCGTGTTAAAGTCACTTTGTACGTCAGCCTCTACAAAATCAATTTTGTATTGATTGCACCGCATTTTCAGTCCCTTGTAAAATTTATCAGCTTCAATCCTGTATTGCTGTTTCACATCTGCAGGATTCAGTTTGATCTTTTCATTCGTTTCGAGGTCAATAAATTCCATTGGCCTGTCTTCAAAATCAAAAAGCAGCTCGGTCTGTTGGTCTGTAACGTGAAACACGATCACTTCATGCTTATTGTGCTTCAGGTGCTGGAGGGCTTTAAACAGGTCGTCCGTATCCTCATTTCCGTCGAACATGTCGCTGAAGATCACCACCAGGGAGCGTTTATGGATCTTTTCAGCGATCTCGTGAAGTACCTGCGCCACACGCGTGCTGCCTTCAGGCGCTTTCTGGTCCGACAGATTTTCAAGCAATGTGAACAGTTTGTCGAGGTGTGTGGGAGTCGATTTTACTGGTGTAAAGTTTTTGATATCATCCGAGAACAAACACAAGCCCACGGCGTCGCGCTGGCGGTGGAGGAGGTAGCCCAGGGCTGAGGCCGCATAGATACTGAACCGGAGCTTTGACCGCGATTCGACGGGATAGAACATAGAGGGAGAGACGTCTATCGCAATCAGGCACCTGAGGTTGGTTTCCTCTTCGTAGCGCTTCGAAAACAACCTGTCCGTGCGGGCGTAAACTTTCCAGTCAATGTGGCGTGTGCTTTCCCCATCATTGTAAAGTCGATGTTCGGCAAATTCTACAGAAAATCCATGATAGGGGGATTTATGCATCCCGGTGATGAACCCCTCAACCATTTGGCGGGCCAGTATTTCCAGGCTCGTATGCTGGGCGATTTCGTGAAGTTTAATACTCACAGTATTGCAAATTCAGGGAATTGAATGCTATTTTAAGCGGTTTTTGACTAAAGATACTGCAGTATTATGCCAAACTATTCTTTATGGTAAGCTTTGCTATAATTTCCCAAAGTATTATCTTCAAATAACCAAACGTTAAACCTAACACTAAATTGAAGGATTGTGGAAGAAAACAAGACAAACGGTAGGGAAGAGATTTTCTCCGAAAAGGTAAAAGCAGGTAAACGCACCTACTTTTTTGATGTGAAAGCTACCCGTTCAAATGACTATTACCTCACCATCACCGAAAGTAAGAAGCGCTTCAAGGACGATGGCTTCACGTACGAGAAACACAAGATATTCCTTTACAAGGAAGATTTCCACAAGTTCCTGGAAGCTTTGAATAACACCGTGAATCACGTCAAGCAGGAATTGATGCCGGAGGTCGACTTTTCACAATTTGACCAGCCCCAGGAAAGGGAAGAAGCCGCGGCTGAAACCCCGTCTAACGGGAAGGCAACGGAAATTGACACTGATCTGAAATGGGACTAATTAGTTAGACCTATACCTAATCATATAAACCCCTGATAACCAGGGGTTTTTTATTTAAAAAGCGGTAGTCTTAGCGCCCTGCCCCGGTAGCGGTCCTCGACGGGCCGCGTCCGCAGCTCATATTCGCATTATTCTCATCCATTCTGCTAATTCTGATTAACTTTGCGCCCTTAAAATCAAGCTATGGGACTTCAGTGTGGCATTGTAGGATTGCCAAATGTGGGTAAATCGACGCTATTTAACTCAATTTCAAATAATAAGGCGGAAGCTGCGAACTTTCCGTTCTGTACCATCGAGCCCAATGTAGGTGTTATCTCGGTGCCCGACGAACGCCTCAAGATACTTGAAGGCCTTGTGAACCCCCAACGGGTTCTGCCCACCACCATTGAATTTGTAGACATTGCCGGCCTGGTGAAGGGTGCGAGCAAAGGCGAGGGACTTGGCAACCAGTTTTTGGCCAACATCCGCGAAGTAGACGCGATCGTCCACGTAGTGAGATGTTTCGAAAATGACAACATTGTTCACGTCGATGGAAAAGTCGATCCCGTCAATGACAAAGAGATCATCGACACTGAGCTCCAGCTGAAGGATCTTGATTCCATCGAAAAGAAGATCTCGCGCGTGGAACGGACAGCGAAAAGCGGTGATGCGAAGGCAAAAAAGGAGCTGGCAGCCCTGCAGTTATACAAGGAAACCCTTCTGTCGGGGAAAAATGCGCGGGCTGTTCAGGCTGATGATGAAGACCGGCGCGCCGTAGCCGACCTTCAGCTTCTTACTGCCAAGCCAGTCGTCTACGTTGCAAATGTAGATGAAGGCTCTATCCACACGGGCAATAAACACGTTGACGCGCTTCGCAACCTTGTCAAGCATGAGGGGGCGCAGGTCGTTGTGATCAGTGCCGCGATCGAAGCCCAGATTGCCGAACTCGATAATGAGGCTGACCGACAGGTATTCCTGGAAGAATACGGCTTAAAAGAGTCGGGTCTGAACAAGCTGATCAGGGCTTGTTATGAATTGCTTGACCTCATCACCTATTTCACAGCCGGGGAGAAGGAAGTCCGCGCATGGACGATCAAAAAAGGATGGAAAGCCCCTCAGGCAGCTGGCGTGATCCACACCGATTTCGAAAAAGGTTTCATACGTGCCGAAGTGATCAAACTATCTGATTACCAGAAGTATAAGACTGAACAGGGGTGCAAGGAAGCGGGGAAGATGTCCGTTGAAGGAAAGGAATATGTAGTGGGGGACGGCGATATCATGCATTTCCGTTTTAATGTTTAAAGTTTACCACGGCGGCATATAA
>CBFGXV010000325.1:0-4397 GCA_965652755.1 uncultured Chryseosolibacter sp.
ATTTCTACAAGATCATTCTCACTTTTTGCTGAAAGAGGGTGGAATGCCGAATGGAAGTACAACCGGAAAGGCCTTGTGAAAAACATCGCTATTGGCGTGGCAGTCACATCCCTCTTATTGCTCGTCCTGGCGAACCGCAAGAAGCAAAGTGGGAATGATCTTGTAGAAATGCATTAACGAGTTTGGAGCCCTGGTTTTTGATCGGATGCCCCGCCCAGCAATGGACGGGGCTTTTTTTTGGACTCATGCCCGCCGATTTACACATTGTTTGAAAAAAACGTCGCAGGGCAAAAGACCTCGTCAGCACTGTCCTCACCAGCATAATATATTCGCGTGAAATTGAAACCTCTTTCCGAAAGCATCGTTTTTAAATATTAAACAGGTGATTAAAACGCTTGATTAATACGGGATTTTCTACTAGATTTCTGAGAAAAGGGCTTACAATGGAGAAAACCAAGAAAAAGCAGCTGGATATAAGCACGGAAGAGAAGATCAAAAATGCCGCGCTGAAGCTCTTTACCAGGAAGGGATATGTCGCCACGCGCACGCGCGACATCAGCGAGGAAGCGGGAATCAACCTTGCACTGCTCAACTACTATTACCGGAGCAAAGAAAAGTTGTTCGAGCTGGTGATGACGGAGATCCTGCAGAATTTCTTCAAGGGGATCACGCAGATCCTGAACGATGAGACGACCTCACTCCAGGAAAAGATAAACATCTTTGTGAAAAATTACACGGCCTTACTCAAGCAACAGCCCGACCTCCCGCTGTTCATATTCCACGAACTTAGAATGGATCCTTCGAGACTGGCTTCAAAAACGGGAGTGAATATGGTTTTCAAATCATATTTTTTCAGGCAGTTGAGCATTGAAATGGACCGCAAAAAAATAGTCCGGCTTCATCCGCTGCACTATGTTATTAATATGATCGGCATGTGCGTATTTCCCTTTATTGCTGCCCCGCTGCTGAAACACATCGGCGGGCTTGATACCAAAGGGTTTGAGTCTATGATAGACGAACGTGAGAAGCTTGTGCCCGAATGGATGACTCTGATCATGCAAAGGAAATAAGTTCTTTTTTTTTTCGGTTGTTTATTGATCAATACAGAAGGCTAAACGGTGTTTATGAAAATAATTTCTGTCCTCTTTCTGATAACATTGGCGCAGTCTCTGGCTGCGCAGCATGTACTCACGCTTCCGGAATGCCATGAACTGGCGATAGCACACTACCCGCTTGTCCGCCAGAGAGAACTATTGAAAACATCGAGGTCTTATTCACTCGGCAATGCGTGCAAAGGCAACCTTCCTCAGATCAACATCGGAGGTCAGGCCACCTACCAGTCGGAAGTGACGCAGATACCTGTGGAAATGCCCGGCGTCGATCCCCTGGACAAGGATCAGTACAGGATCTACGGAGAGATCGCGCAAACCCTTTATCAGGGTGGGGCGGTGGATCGCAGGACCCTTGTTGAAGAGGCGAAAGCAGATGTCGAGGAACGCGAGTTGGAAACTGAACTGTATCAGTTAAAGAACAGGGTTAACGAATTGTTTTTTGGTATCCTGCTTGTACAGGAACAGATCCGGCAGCTCCGGCTCATGCGCCAGGATATCACGAACGGTATTAACAGGATTGAAGCTCTCATAGGGAACGGAACTGCCATTCAGGCATCGGCGGACATCCTGCATGCCGAAGTGCTCAGTGCAGATCAGCGAATGGTTGAGATGCAGGCAACAGTTGATTCCTACCGCCATCTTCTTGCATTGTTTATCAATCGTCCGGTGGATACTACGGTTGTTTTACAAAAGCCCGCTTTCAAAGATGTCTCATCTGACATCGAACGCCCCGAATTGACTTTGTTTGACGCTCAGAAAAAAAACCTTGACGCTGGCGAGGCTGTATTGATTGCGGGCAGGAAGCCGCGTGTCGACATCTTTCTGCAAGCCGGGTATGGCAGGCCCGGTTTAAACATGCTGGAGAATCAATTCGACTTCTACTATCTGGGGGGTATTCGGTTCGCGTGGCAGCTATCGGGATACTACACTTTTCGCAGAGAGAGGCAAATCCTGGATGTCCGCCGCCAGGCGATCGATGTCAGGAAAGAAACATTCCTCTTTAACACAAGGGTGGTAATGGAAAGACAGGAAGCCGAAGTTGCGCGTTTGCTGAAGCTGATCGCAATTGACGATGAGATTATCTCGCTGAGGACAAAAGTCCGGCAAACAGCAGCTGTTCAATTGGAGGAAGGCGTAATAACTTCCAGGGATTTCGTGCGCGAGGTAAATGCGGAAGATCAGGCCAGGCAGAACCGGACTTTACACGAGATGCAATTGCTTTTGGCGCAGGCGAATCATGAATTCACAGCAGGTCTATAATTAAAACGATAACATCATGAAGGTCATCATCAAACTTTTACTCGTCGGGTCGCTGTTGCTGTCATGCGGGGAAAACGAACGGGACTTCGATGCCACGGGTACTTTTGAGGCGCAGGAGATAATTGTATCCGCCGAGGTTTCGGGTACCATCCGGGAACTCGATCTGAATGAGGGGTCACAGTTGCGGAACGGTCAGGTGCTTGGCTGGATAGATAGTACCCAATTGTATTTGAGAAAAAGGCAATTGCAAGCCCAGATCGATGCGATACTTTCCAAACGTCCCAGCATAGCGACACAACTTGCTTCATATAATGTTCAGATGGAGACGGCCGAACGCGAGTTGCGCCGGGTCCGGAATCTTCACAAAGCAGAGGCGGCGACGCAAAAGCAGGTCGACGACGCGGTCGCGCAGCTCGACGTCATCCGAAGACAGATGGAGGCGCATCGCTCTGCCCTCGATATATCGTCACGCGGACTGGTCAGCGAAACCCTTCCACTTTCAGCCCAGATCGCACAGATAGACGATCAGTTACAGCATGCAAGAATAGTAAGCCCCGTAAACGGGACGGTGCTGAATCAATATTCCGAGGTCCATGAACTTGTAGTCCCGGGAAAGCCCCTCTTCAAGATTGCCGATCTTTCCTATCTTAACCTGAGAGCCTTTGTCACGGGAAATCAATTGTCTGCTCTCAAGCTCAATCAGACAGTGAAGGTGTATGCAGACAGCGGCGCGCATGCTTACCGGGAATACGAAGGCACACTGATCTGGATCTCTGACAAGGCGGAGTTTACACCGAAGACCATTCAGACTCGCGATGAAAGATCTGACTTGGTCTATGCAACAAAGGTACGCGTGAAGAACGACGGTTTCCTGAAGATCGGCATGTATGGAGAGATCAAACTGCGGGAAGATGATAACGATCAATAATCTTTCCCGGACTTTCGACGACGGCAGGGTGAGGGCAGTGGATGCCGTCACGCTTGATGTATCAGCCGGCGAGCTCTTCGGCGTGATCGGCCCGGACGGAGCAGGAAAGACCACGCTGTTTCGCATGCTTACAACGCTGCTGCTACCGGATGGTGGAACCGCCTCGGTAGATGGATTTGACATTGTTAGGGATTACAAGTCGATCAGGCGATCGGTCGGTTATATGCCCGGGCGCTTTTCACTCTATCAGGACCTCACCGTCGAGGAGAATCTCAATTTTTTCGCAACGCTCTTCGGAACAACGATTGCCGATAGTTATCACCTTATCCGGGATATCTATATCCAGATCGAACCGTTCAAGAACAGACGCGCGGGCAAGCTTTCGGGCGGAATGAAACAGAAACTCGCGCTGTGTTGCGCGCTCATCCACAAACCGCGTGTCTTGTTCCTCGATGAGCCCACGACGGGTGTAGACCCGGTATCGCGGAAGGAATTCTGGCAGATGCTGAAGCGGTTGAAAGAACAGGGCATAACCATTCTGGTCTCAACGCCTTACATGGATGAGGCCACCCTTTGCGACCGCATTGCCCTCATGCAATCGGGAAAAATCATGGCCGTTGACGATCCATCTTCTATTATCAGACAGTATCCGGAAAATTTATATGCGATCCGTTCTCCCGAAATGCCGCGCCTGCTTCTCGATCTTAGAATGTTCGAAAATACGTTGAGCTGCTTTTCGTTCGGAGAAAATCTGCACCTGTCTCTGAAGCAGGAAAGCGATGCTGCGATGGACGAGCTGCAGAAATACCTCGCCATAAAACAGCACAAGGAGGTGCATATCCGCCCTCAGGTTCCGACGATCGAGGACTGTTTTATCCGCCTGTTGCGATGATTATGAACCAACCTGTTATTCAGACCGACAAACTTACAAAACGCTTCGGCGCTTTTGCTGCCGTCGACGCGATCACCTTTGACGTAATGCCGGGTGAGATCTTTGGTTTTCTCGGGGCCAACGGTGCGGGTAGATCTTTTTTAATACGTGGGCTGTATTGAATTATCGAAAAATATCATAAAGTAATCCGCAGGTAGCGCGTGCG
>CBFGXV010000326.1:0-4393 GCA_965652755.1 uncultured Chryseosolibacter sp.
AGATCGTGCAGGATCTTACCACCGCTGAAAATGCCGGGTTGCCATGGACTGATGCAAGTGGCCGCGTATCACAATCAGCTGCGAAATCACTGCTCGCGAAAGTTTACCTGACGATGGCGGGATATCCGCTGAGCAAGGGTGATGAGTATTACGCACTCGCTGCAGCGAAGGCGAAGGAAGTGATCGACAATGCCGGAACAATCGGCTTGTTCCCCAACTACCGCGCTATTCACGATCCGTTGAACAACAACAAGGTCGAGCATATCTTTAGCCTGCAATACAATTCGGATGTGGCTGAGAACCCGATGGGAAACATGTATCCGAACTTCAAGCCTGTTACTTATCGCGGTCCTTCAGGAACTGGAAGCACGATCCCGACAGTATCGTTCTACAACTCGTACGAGCCCGGTGACCTCCGCGCTGTTGATCAGCAGGGTTGGTTCTACACCACGTATTATACGAATGGCGATGGTGCTCCCTTTGCGCTCGGTGCTCCGTATATATTCAAACACTTCAACGTGCTGGCTAATGGGACCGCGGGAACCAAAGGAACTGCCAAGGACAACCTGAATGTTCCGATGATCCGTTATGCTGAAGTGCTCCTGATCTACGCCGAGGCTCAAAACGAAGTTGGCAACGGCCCGAATCAACAAGCATATGATGCGCTTAAAGCGATCAGGGACAGAGCACAACTGACAACACCAGCGATCGGAACGTTTACAGAAGCAACTTTCCGCGAGGCTGTTTGGAGAGAGCGTTGGCACGAATTCGCCTTCGAAGGCATCACGTGGTTCGACATGGTCCGCCTGAGAAAGGTATACAACCAGACGACAGACGGATTCGATGACTTTGTAGGACACGTTCTCCTGAATTCTAATCAGGCGCTGCAGGAAAAACACCTGTTGTTCCCGCTGACCCGTCAGGAGATGATCAATAACCCGAACCTCAGGCCTCAAAACCCTGGTTACGACGGAGTGTAAGAAAACAAAATAGTGAGTGGCCTTCGGGCTGGTCACCGTTCATGAAACACCCGTCAGAATTTCTGACGGGTGTTTTTTTTGGTCAATTCCGATCCCGCATACTGAAAGCGCTGAATACTGCACTGCACACGGGAGCTTCACATTTTCTTCCGCAGTTAACCTTACCATTTAACAAATTGAAGTTTGCACTTCCGAAAAAATAAATGAATTTTCCGGCTTGATACTAAGCACGCAAAACGTGTAATTGGCCTTTTCAAAATAATCATCGCAAATGAAATACCTAATCGTTTTCCTGACCGGTCTGTGTTGCACCGGATCGATTTACGCCCAGGAAACAACATTCATTAAAGACCTTTCCGCATTCAAAGAACCGGCAAAAACCTGGCGGGTAGCCGGAGCGGTTTCTGCAGACCTCGAAAAACCGAACGTTTTTCAGGTGAGCCCCGGATCTGGTATCCTTGTGAATCAACCGGATAAAAAAAACAAAGGCGCCGATCTTTTCACGATCGCAGAATTCGGCGACATGGATCTCGAATTGGATTACATGATGGCCAAAGGATCAAACTCAGGTATATACCTCCATGGGAGGTACGAAGTCCAGTTGATGGACAGCTGGAACCTCAAGGCCCCGGCGGCCGGATCCAATGGCG
Source organism: uncultured Chryseosolibacter sp. (assembly GCA_965652755.1). Classification (GTDB taxonomy): domain Bacteria; phylum Bacteroidota; class Bacteroidia; order Cytophagales; family Cyclobacteriaceae; genus Chryseosolibacter. The sequence goes on from CBFGXV010000326.1 coordinate 1,631, forward strand.
GTATCTATCAACGCTGGGATGAAAGTCGCGCGGACGGTGAGAAGGGCTATGAAGGTCATGCCCCTCGGCAGAATGCAAGCCGCGCTCCCGGCCTCTGGCAGAATCTGAAAATTTCATTTCAGGCACCGCGTTTCGACGCAAATGGAAAAAAAACAGCTCCCGCCAAAATGCTCAAAGTTGAATTGAATGGCGTGACAATACATGAAGACGTGGAATTGTCCGGGCCAACCAGGGGAGGAGCAGGTGATGAAAGTGCAAGGGGACCTTTGCGCATTCAGAGCGATCACGGAGCTGTCGCTTTCCGGAATATCAAAATAACGGATTTCGCACAGGCTCGTCCCGTTGAAGCGGCAAGAGAAGGACGAAGGAATCGCGTATATCCGATCCTTGTTGAAGCGTCCGAGATACCAGTCTTCCGCAGCTTTATGGACCTGCCCGGTGGAAAACGCGTTGTGCACGCCGTCTCAGTTGGCAGCACGGCAAATGTTCACTACACATACGATACTGATAATGGCGCAATCGTTCAGGTCTGGCGCGGTGGCTTCCTCGATGCCACGCCTATGTGGTACAGCAGAGGCGATGGATCTTCCAGACCACGAGGAGCTGTCCAGAGATTTGGCGATCCGGTACTGTCAATCGCAAAACTTTCTGGCAAGGACTCACCCTGGGCTTCTGATACGCTGGGGACACGCTTCCGGCCCATGGGTTATCAGATGGACGCCAATGATAATCCTGTTTTCCGATACCGGGTTAACGGGTCGACGGTCACTGATGCAATCCAGGCCCTCGCCAACGGAGAGGGTATTAGCAGGGACGTAACAGTTTCCGGCCCCCTCAGGGATCTCTATTTCCGCCTGGCGGAAGGAAAAGATATCAGACAGCTGAAAGATGGCTTGTATACAATTGACGAGAATGCATACTATCTGAAGGTCGAATCTCCGGGCACCGAAAAACCGTTTGTCCGGACCTCCAACGGTAAGAAAGAACTTCTTGTGCCTGTAACCGGTCAGCTGAAATACTCAATCCTTTTCTAATCATGAGCATTATGAATTCGAAGCGAAACAAATCCAATCATAGCGGTAATATCATTCTGACTGTTTGTCTGGCGTTAATGCTGATACTGAATGCAAGGGCACAGGAACTGCCGAAAGAGGACGATTTCTTTAAGATCACACCGGTGCTTTCTCCGCACACGGCGATACTGGAAGTGGGTGGTCTTGCCACTTTGCCGAACGGTGACCTCGGCGTAGCCACGCGCCATGGCGAGATCTATATCGTTGAAAATCCGACGAGCGACAGACCCTACTTCCGCAAATTTGCATCTGGCCTGCATGAGGTCCTCGGCCTTGTCTATAAAGACGGCTCCTTTTTCTGCGCACAGCGCGGAGAACTGACGAAGATCACGGACAAGAATAAAGATGGAAAAGCAGATGTCTTTGAAACAGTCTACGCATGGCCACTCTCCGGAAATTATCACGAGTACAGCTACGGACCTGCGCTGGCGCCAGATGGATCATTCTTCGTAACGACAAACCTTGGATTCTTCAGCGATGAGTGGTTCCGTGGAAGGAGCGCAGTTCCCTGGAGGGGATGGGCCATGAAGATATCACCTGACGGACACATGGAGCCCTGGGCTACAGGCATGCGCTCACCCTGTGGGTTGGGAATTATTGACGGAGAGCTGTTTTACACGGAGAACCAGGGTGACTGGATTGGTTCCGGCGGGTTATGGCACGTGAACAAGGGTGATTTCACTGGCAATCCCGGCGGTCTCGCGTGGGCAAACGCTCCCGGATCACCTGTTAAGGTAACAGCTGACCAGGTACACGCACAGGTTGACCCGCGGCGTGTCAAAGACGCTGAGGGAAACTACATCAGACCTGAAAATATCGTCGACGAAAAGGTCACAACGCTTGCGGATGTCAAGAAAGAGATCCCTTCCGTCCGTTTGCCCGCAGTGTGGCTTCCCTATGGGTTTCTCGGGATATCCACCTCTGAGCCAATAGAAATACCGGAAGGCACGTTCGGACCTTTCGCAGGACAAGTGCTCGTGGGCGACCAGGGAATGAGTATCATCGCCCGTGTTTTTATGGAGAAGGTCAACGGCGAATATCAGGGCGCCGCATTCCTATTCCGCGGCGGTTTCAATTCCGGCGTGCTAAGAATGGCCTGGGGGGATGACGGATCACTCTTCGTTGGCGAAACCAGACGCGGTTGGGGCTCAGCGGGAGATGCCGATTATGGGCTGGAACGGTTGACATGGACAAATGAGATGCCTTTCGAAATGAAGGCCGTCCGCGCCATGCCTGATGGATTCGAGATTGAATTCACGAAACCTGCAGACGTCGCCACAGCGGAAGACCTTGCATCCTATTCAGTCGAAAGCTTTATCTACAAATACCATCCGGTTTACGGTAGCCCCCCCGTTAATACGGAAAAGTTGAACGTCAAAGGCGTAAAAGTCTCCGCCGATGGTCTGAAGGCCAGGATCGTGGTTGACAATCTGAGGAACGCTTATATTCATACGATCAACCTTCCGGGTATCCGCGATCAGAAAGACGGAAAGCCGCTTCTTCATGGAACAGCGTACTATACATTAAACAATATTCCCGCAGGCGCGAAGCTTTCCGCGGCCGACCTCAGTACAAAAAATTCACTATTGGCAAGCGCTTCAGGAACATCAGTGAAGACACCCTCTGCAGAGAAGGCAAAGTCGGCCACACCATAACAGTGCGACAGTCGAAAGGAACATCGTATTCGGTC
>CBFGXV010000327.1:0-4385 GCA_965652755.1 uncultured Chryseosolibacter sp.
GACCACACCCGATGGCTCATCGCCCAACCCCCACTGAATGTTCTTCCTGATCTCTGCTCTCTTTTTCTCCCACTCTCCAACAGATGTGATCTTGTTGCCCTGCGCATCCGCGTCGAGGCCATCAAGACCTGTGGCCGGATAATTCCGGGGGTCTACCTTCTCACCGCTCAGTGCAGTCCATTCATCAAAGGAGTATTTATAGAACAACCTGTTCTCGGGCTTGTAGTCACTGCGTTTAAAAACATAATCGAAGAAATCGATATAATCTTCCATATCCCTTGCAGAGACGCTGTGCAGTCCATAGCGCGAACGAATGGCCAAACTATTCTCCGCACCCAGGAATTTGTAAACTTTCTGGCTGGCGTGATACGCCTGTTCAATACCCCAGGGGTTGCTGGCGCCTTCATTGATGGCGGTACTCAGCATCAATCCGCGCGGTGCAATCAGCGCCATAAATGAATTCTGATCGACCGGAAGTTTGTGTTCGTGCCCGATAAAAAACCTGAGCCTGGGATGTAGCCACGCGGGCACGGCGGTTGACAACATCGTAATGTCTTCTATGTCATAATTTTGTGAGTTATATCTCCAGGGCACTTCCGCGCCGGTGCCTCCGCTGCTCGGTATACACGCCGTGATGCGCTCATCAAAAGCAGCGGCCATGAGTGACAACTTGCCGTTTCTGGAATGACCGGTGATTCCAATCTTTTCCTTGTCAACATAAGGAAGTGTATGAAGATAATCGATGGCCCGGAAGGCGCCGAATGCCCTGCGCATGAGCCGTGTGAAATCATATTCTCCGGCCCATATTTCAGAATAAACCTCTGTATCATCCTTCGCATCGGCACCAGCATAGACGCAACCGATATATCCCCGGCGCACGGCAACCGTCGCCCATTCGCGGTGGTTCCATTGGGTGAGAAATACCGGGAACGGACCTTCACCTGGAGGGATCATCATTTCAACTGTAAGCTTCGCCTTGTGTTCGGGCCCGAAAGACAATTCCACCATCCGCACGATCGTTTCTCCATCTTTCTTCTCGCTGAGTGTTTTCACTTCGAGGTTCTCCGGTTTAGGAGGATAGGTCCCCGTAATATAATACTCGAGTTGTTCCTTTAACCACTTCCGTTTCTCCTTCCATTGATCCATGTTTTTTACCGGGATGTTGTCTCCGCCTTCATCGATGACGAGGGGGTCCGGGAGGAACGGAATGGATGGCAGGCTGTCGTATACAGGAGGCAACTCGCCTGTTCGCATCAACCAATGCTGGAAAGTCGAATCCAAAAACGAGAGCCGTCCGTTCGATACGCGGTCAGGAGGCATGTCGCTCAGTAATTTTTCAAGCGTGGCCCGTTGCCTGACGGAGTCCGTGACCTGTATAACGGTGGGCCTAGGCGTATAACTTGCCGTTTTTTCAGTACACGACGACAGCATGAAAACGCCACCCGCCGCCATCAAAACGTATCTTAGTAATAAACAAGAAATTTTCTTTTTCATATCGTTAAGTCCGTTGTTAATGAGATTTATTTTTAAGAAGGATGTTGCCTGATGCCCGAAGGTCCCACCAGGAAAGTTGTGCAGTATGGAAATCAGACTGCACAATCCTTTCAGGAGGTTATTCGATAGTTTCAAGAGGCGGAACGTTGCGGTCATCGCCATTGTAGCCAACATTCTGGTTAATGACCCCGAGTGTATTGGCTGTAATCACGCTTTGAGGAATCGGCCAAAGCATGTGAATGGGATAAATCTTCGCGGTAGCGTCCCAGAAAGTATAGACCGGAGGGTAATAGAAAGGATTGAATTTCATTATCCGGTCGTGGTACCAGTTTTTATCACTGATAGACGACAGGCTGTAGCCATCTCGGTTGAGTTTGGCAAAGATAAAAGATACCCTTACCATCTCCGAGTGGCGAGGTTCCTCCGTGTACAATTCTTTGGCCCTTTCGGTGAAAATGAAATCGATGGTTGCCTCGGAAGCAGTGATCAGGGGAGCTTTCGCGCGCGCCCTCACCTTGTTTATATCATCGGCTGCAAGCGCAGGCTGATCTTTCCAAAAATAAGCCTCTGCTCTGAGAAGATACGTTTCCGCAAGGCGGAATATATACCAGTCTCCCTGCCCACCGTGGGGTTGATTGAAGTTGGGCGTGGGTGTGTAGGTTTTGTAGTGAGGCCACGGGTACCAGGTATCGGTAGTGTCTGCCAGACTCTTGTAATACTGCTTTGTGAGCGGCTGGCCCAGGTTTGGTGAGCCCGGCCTGACAGTAATGATCTCGGCCTCCGTTTCTCCCATTTCAATCCAGTTGTTAGGTGCCCTGCGCATATCAGGTGTGTCCTGCCAGGTAAAAGGCGGTTCGTTCCACATCCAGTAATGAAAAAAATCGTTGGTTCTCACATCGCCGTTGCCGATACCCAGCGTATCACCGGGCACTGTCTGCCAGTTGGTGGCGCGGTTACCCGTCGCATCCAGGACTTTCCAATAGGAAGGTGTATAAAGTCTCATGGAATAAGTGCCTGGATTGCTCCACCACGTTTCCGGGGCTGCGGTAGGGCGGTCCACCGTTGCATAGATCGTCTCGGTGTTCGCGTTAAGATTTTTATTTTCCGTGCGGTGAAGATCCCACAACACATCATGCGATGTCTTGCCAGCATCAATTCCAAAGCGTTGGGTCATCAACGCGTAAGGACCGTCAATGACGGCTGTCGCCGCTGCGATGGCTTTGTCGAATTCGGTATTGGCCAGATATACTTTTGCCAGCAAATGGTTTGCGGCGCCCTGGGTGACATCACCAAGTCTGGCTGCTTTTACGGGGAGGTTCGCCACACAATACTCAAGATCTTCCTGGAGTTTGCCGAGAATCGCCCACCGTGACGTGGAGTAATAATCCAGTTTGGCGCCGTTTAATTCCTCACCTGACCAGGGAATATCTCCATAGGTGTGTACGAGGCGGTAATACCAGTAAGCGCGAAACCACAAAGCCTCTGACAATATCCTGTTTCTCAGCGTCTCATCCGCCCATTTGATATCGTCGATCCTGGAGATAATCGTATTTGCATTTTTGATGTAGCCGTAGGTATTGTTGAAAAAGTTGAGCATCAGCGGCACCTGTGCAACTGCGCTGGGAGTGTTTTGCGTGAAATCGCTTTGGCGCAGCGCAACAGCCAGATCGGTATACATGACATCGACGGCGATGTAATTCTGATAGCCATGGTTCTCCGCATTCATCTCTTTCTTGCAACGCACCAGGGCGGACTCATAACCCGCCGGATCTATGAAGACACTTTCAGGCGAGTAAAAGGAGAGCGGATCGGGTTTTAACCAGTCTTCCGAGCACGAGCCCAGCATCAGTCCGCATGCGGTTAATATCAACGGTAATATTTTTATTCTGTTCATATCGATAGAGATTATAATGAGAAGCTAAGTCCAAAAGTGTACGTCCTTGGCATGGGAGTCATTCCTGACTCAGGATCCCAGCCTGGCCACTCCGTAAACGTTGCAAGATTCCTCAACGAGCCAAACATCTGCAGGTTGTTCAGCTTTAAGCGTTGCGCAACTTCCGCGGGGAGGTTGTACATCAATGATACATCCTGGATCCGCACAAATGACCGGGGTTTGTAGATCATGATCCCACCCCCGAAGGCCGACACGATCGGATTGAGGCGCGCGTATTCATCATCCGGCCGGTCAGCGGTCCAGTAAGGCACCGGTCCGTTATTTCTGCTCCACCGGTCGTTCGATTCATAACCGCGATTCAGAGCAGGGTCATATGCTCCGATATGGCCAAGATCAGCTCGAATAAAAACCGATGCGGTGAAGTTCTTTAGAAATGTGACATCGTTTCTCATGCCCAGACGATACCGCGGAGCGTCATAACCAATAAACTTCTTGTCATCGAGATTGACATACCGGCCATCTCCGTTCACATCTGTCGCCTTAAAATCACCCGGCTGAAGCCCATAGGTGGCGGCTTCCGTTTCACCGGTCTGCCATATCCCCGTCACATCATAATCCCAAACGACGTCGATGGGCTGACCCGGGAACCACAGGTTGGAGAAGTCGGGAACCTCTCCGGTACGTTCCTGACCTAACAGCGTATAAACGCCTATATCACCGAACAATTTCTTGATCTTGTTCCTGTTCAGGGAGAAAACGAAATTTGAGCTCCAGCTTACTGTAGAGGTTGTGATATTCTTCGTGTTCAGCGTCATCTCGAACCCGCGATTGCCGAGCTCGCCCAGGTTGGTGGTGATATTCGTAAAACCGGTAACCCGGGGAAGAATACGATTCATCAACAGATCGGTGGTAGTCATATCATACACGTCGGCTGTCAGATCGATTCGGTTATTCAGCAACACGATATCCATACCGAAGTTGAGTGACGTTGTTCTTT
>CBFGXV010000328.1:0-4374 GCA_965652755.1 uncultured Chryseosolibacter sp.
AAAAGGGATAACACAAACCGAACTACCGGAGAGTTTATAAAAATTACCGTAGCAGATGCTCAGGATCATGGCCTTGGCTTTGGTGATGTGAACGGCGACGGCAGAGGGGACTTTATTCTTAGCAGTGGCTGGGTGGAATCGCCTAAGGATATTATGAAAGGAAAATGGCTTGTTCATAGCGAATTTAGTCTGGGAACCGCAAGCGTTCCCATACTGGTAGTGGATGTAAATGGGGATTCAAAAAATGATCTTATCGTGGGGCAAGCACATGGTTACGGATTGGATTGGTACGAGCAAAAAATAAATGAAATGGGCAGGGAATGGATAAAACACCCAATTGATCCCGACAATTCGCAGTTCCACACCATGGAATGGACTGATCTTGATGGCGATGGCAAAAATGAACTCGTTACCGGGAAACGTTATCGTGCGCACAATGGAAACGATCCCGGCGGAAAAGACCTGATTGGTCTGTACTACTTTAGATGGGATGGAGAAGTATTTGTGAAACACACGATATCAAAAGGTCCACTGGGCGTTGGAAAAGGAACAGGCATACATTTTTCAATCGCAGACTTAAGAGGCACTGGTCGTAAAGATATCATTGTTGCGGGGAAAGATGGTCTTTATGTTTTTTTTAATCAGGGTAGTGACTAGAGAAAATGCTTAACATAAAAATGCATGGGCTGAAGTGCGAGGATTCCCGGTTTGACGTAAAGAGGAGAGACAGGACCTCCATGCGCATGTAGTCGTTGCTCAACTGTAAAGATGCTTGCTGATGAGCTAAGGAGTCACTGAGTATTTCCGCGCGTAGATAATGATGAACCTGCTGCCATTTCGATATTGAATGCTATTCTTGCGTCACTTGGTCAATGGAGATCAACCAGTAAGGCAAATTTTGGTTATCCATTCTTAAATTATAGATAGAATTATGAAAAAAGTGACGATGGTTCTTTCCATTTTAATCTTTGTTATAATTAACCTCGTCATCGTTGATGCCGATCCGAAACCGGATCAGAAGAAACCCAACATCGTTTTCATCCTCGTCGACCAATGGCGCGCGCAGGCTACCGGTTACAACGGCGACAAAAATGTGATCACGCCTAATGTTGACCGGCTGGCCTCCGTCAGCATCAATGTTACGAATGCGGTTTCGGGGATGCCGGTGTGCACGCCCTTCAGAGCTTCGTTGATGACCGGCCAGTATCCACTGACTCATGGGCTGTTCATGAACGACGTGATGCTCGATACCGCGAAAACCACCCTCGCCGAAGTGCTCGTGCGCAACGGATACAATACCGGTTTTATCGGCAAATGGCATATAGACGGACATGGAAGAACTTCCTATATCCCGGAAAACAGACACCAGGGCTTTCAATACTGGAAGGCCCTGGAATGTACCCATGATTACAACCACTCAGCGTATTACTCCGGCGACTCCGACAGAAAATTGTTCTGGGACGGATATGATGTGATGGCTCAGACAAAGGATGCCGTCCGCTACATAAAAGATCACGCCGGAAAGACAAAACCGTTTATGCTGATGATCTCCATGGGCCCGCCACACGACCCCTATCAGACCGCGCCTCAGAAATACCAAAGCCTCTATGAGAACCGCACTTTTCGGATCAGAGAGAATGTGCCGGAGGAATTCCGCGAAAAAGTCAGGAACGACCTCAAAGGATATTATTCGCATATTACCGCCATTGACGAGAACATTGGAAAGATATGGGATGTTGTCATAGACATGGGCATAGACGACAATACGATAATCGTTTTTACGGCGGATCACGGCGACCTCCTGGGTTCGCATGGAGCATGGAACAAACAGCAGCCATACGCTGAAAGTATCCGCGTTCCTTTTTTGATATACTTCCCGTCCGCTTTTGGAAAGCAAGGAACGACCTCGCCGGCGCTGCTGAACTCTCCTGATATCATGCCCACGTTGCTGGGACTAACCAATATTCCGATCCCTGCTTCAGTGGAAGGTACAGACTTTTCAGGCGTGTTGGTGGGGAATAAGAAAGATAAGGTAGGATATACCCTCATCTCGTGCGTCCAGCCTTTCGGGCAATGGTCAAGGAAGAGAGGAGGAAAGGAGTTCCGCGGCATCGTCACAGCACGGTATACCTATGTGCGCGACCTCAACGGCCCATGGTTGTTATTCGACAATGAGAAAGATCCCTTTCAGCTAAACAACCTGGTGGATAATCAAAAATATTCGGCGGTAAAAAAGAAGCTGGAAAAACAACTGCAGAACGCGCTGAAAGACCGGCGGGACGAGTTCAGGCCTGGTATGGAGTATGTTAAAAAATGGGGCTATGTAGTCGATGAAACGGAAACAGTCCCCTATATAAAGATCAATTACGAAGGAAAACCGGTTGTTGAATGAGGGATCATTCAACGGGATATTTGCATAAGAAGCTTATGAACGCTGCTAAAAGACAATCACGGTTCCGCATACTCATACTATTCAGTCTGGTCGTGCTTGCGTCGATGTTTTCCTGTACGAAAAAAGCGCACAAAGACCTAATATCATTTTTCTACTCACAGATGACCAGCGCTGGGATGCTTTGGGCGTCATGGGAAACAGTATCATTCAAACGCCGCACCTCGACGAACTTGCCCGTCGGGGGATTCTTTTCCGGAACGCCTATGTCACCACGGCCATTTGCGCGGTAAGCCGGGCCAGCCTGTTAACAGGACAGTACCAGTCACGGCATGGCATCAATGACATCAATACCAGCCTGAGTGCGGACGCTTTAGGAAACACCTACCCTTTGTTGCTGAAAAAAGCAGGCTATCGCATTGGCTTTATCGGTAAATATGGCGTGGGAAATCCGAAAGATCAGCCTGAGGATCAATATGATTTCTGGGCGTGTTCTCCGAAAGGGCAGCCCGATTATGAAATGACTGATGAAAATGGAAACTACATTCATCATACCGATAAAGTAGGTCAGGACATCAGCCGCTTTTTAAATGAGTATGGACGTCAATCGCCTTTCTGCCTTTCGGTAAGCTTCAAAGCTCCGCATGAGCAGGACGGTGATCCGCCAAGATTCATTGTGCAGGAACGGTTCAAGGACCTCTATGTAAAAGACCATATACCTGTTCCCGAGACCGCGGATCCCCGCTATTGGGACAGCTTTCCAGAGTTCTTCCGCACCGATGATAACATCGCCAGAAAAAGATGGAAACCGCTTTTCTCCACTCCTGAACTGCACCAGGAAACGGTAAAAAATTACTACCGCCTTATCACGGGAGTGGATGAGGTTGTCGGAAAAATAAGGAAACAGCTGGAGGAACAACATCTGGAGGATAATACCATCATCATTTTCATGAGCGATAATGGCTTTTATCTCGGAGAGCATGGAATGGAAGGCAAATGGTACGGTCATGAAGAATCTGTGCGCGTGCCTCTGATTATCTATGATCCGGCCAACAAAAATGAGATTGATGAAAAGGTGCTGGAAGAAATCGCTTTGAACATTGACATCGCCCCTACCATACTTGGTATGGCGGGTGTCGCCGCTCCACATGAAATGCAGGGTATCGATCTTCTGAAGGAAGAAATGAAACTGCGCGAACGGAAGGATTTTTTCTATGAGCACACCTTTATGGGCAGTCCCGGAATACCAAAAACGGAAGGTGTTGTGAGCACCGAATGGAAATACATGAAGTTTATCGAGCATGGTTATGAAGAGCTTTATGACCTGAAAGTTGACCCGCTGGAGAAAACGAATCTGGCCCGCGATGCGGGTTATCAGGATCGTCTCCCCGCGCTGCGGTACCGCTATGGAGAATTGAAGGAAGCAGTGCGGTGATGGCAAAGGTTGTCCTTGCTGGTTCCTGGAAATAAATATCCCCTCCATTGAGGCCCATTGGCGGGGCTACCGTTCATCACTCCCTAATCCGCACTGAAAGCATAAAGAACCGGATTCCGAAGACTTTATCTCTTCATTCATAAATTGGGAAACGAAAAACCAGCCCTGTGGCCTTTATTGATTTTCAATGAGGGTAGAGGCTAAGAGAAAATGCTTAAAATAATGCTTAAAATAAAATGCATGGGAAAGAAGGTATTGACCGCACCTGGTTATATTTTTTTATTGTTCATTACTTGCCACAACCAAATAGCTCTTGCTCAGGATAAATCACAAGGCGCTACCGAAGCTTCAAAAACACGATTTGATCTCAAAGATGGTGACCGCGTGGTGTTCCTTGGAAACTCCGTCTTTGAAAATGATATCCAATACGGCTATCTCGAGTTAGCCCTGACGACAAGATGGCCGCATCGTGATGTCACTTACCGAAACATCGGCTGGACCGGAGATACGGTTTTCGGGGAAGCGCGCAGTAACATCTCTTCTCCGAGTG
>CBFGXV010000329.1:0-4360 GCA_965652755.1 uncultured Chryseosolibacter sp.
TTGCGGCCCAATCGTCACCTTATTTCATGAGTCGATCGTGGTCGGGGCCGGATTCTTCAAATAGTCGAGTAACAATTTTGCGCCTGCGTCCTTGTTGAGATCAGGGATATCCTGGGCCTCCTTGACGATAACAACCTGCTTCTCAGCCATCATGGGAAATCTGCGCGCATGTGTCAGGATGGCGGCCATGGCTGCATCTTTCCCGTAGATGATGACCTGATTGAAGCTCTTGTCTGCCGGGGACAACGCATTCTGCTCGATGTAGTCGGAGATCACATCGATGTAAAATGTCTCCTCGCCCTGGAGAAAGTATACCGGTGCATACTTTCTTGCCCGGAGCTCACTCATGATTTTTTTTACACTGGCGTCCATTGTCAAACTCTTTTCTGCGAACTAAGTCCTATCGCTGTGTAGATCCCCACCAGCCCGCCCGAGAAGTGCGATTCCCACGACACACGCGGATCTGTCGGCAAAACACCATAGATCACCCCTCCGTAAAGGAGGATAACCACAAGCGAGATGACCATAGAAAGGAAATCCCGCCGGAAAATTCCGAAAAATATCAGGAAGAAAGCAAGCCCGTAAACAACACCACTTGCACCGATGTGATTTGCCTCCTGCCTGCCAAAGATCCAGACAAGAATGTTTGTCCAGAAATAAGCGCGAAAGAAAACGACTCCGGCAATTCGTTCATAAAAGAAAAACAGTACAGTGCCGAGGAACAGAAGGGGAATGGTATTGGAGACCAGGTGATTTAAACTGCCGTGCAGCAAGGGCGCTGTGAATATTCCAATCAAACCTACGGGCGTCCATGGGATAATTCCGAAATAGCTAAGCGGCCAGCTGTACAAGAACTCCACGTAGAACGCCGCCCACATTAAAAAAACTAACCGGAAGGGAACCACTGAGCTTCCGAACCACGATTGACTCATGAAATAAGGTGACGATTGGGCCGCAAATAACTAAATTAGAATGAATACACTTTGTATTAAACCTTATTTTTAACAATTCTTTCCCGTAAATTCATTTTATATTTACCTAATTTACCTACAATACTCCGCTGCATGTACGAGAAGGACCCGGTCAAGATTTTTGTTGTTGAGGACGACCAAGCATATTCCAAATTTCTCAAATACGTTCTGGGCCTGAATCCGGATTTTGAAGTGGAATTCTTTACCTCGGGTAAAGAGTGCGTGAATAACCTGCACAAGAATCCAGCCATCATCACCCTCGATTATTCACTGCCCGATATGCCCGGTGAGGAAGTGCTCAATGAGATCAGAGGGCATGATCCGAACATCAGCGTTATCATCGTTTCAGCCCAGGAGAAGATCGGCACCGCGGTCGAACTGCTGAAACTTGGCGCTTACGATTACATCACAAAAGATCAGGAGACGAAGGAACGGATCATCAATTCCATCAATAACGCCCGCAACAAAACCTCCCTCATCAAAGAGATAGATCACCTTAAAAAAGAAATTTCCGAAAAGTATGAATTTGAGAAAAGTATCGTCGGCACCAGTCCGGCGATCAGGAAAATCTTCGGCTTACTTGAAAAGGCATGCACCACCAATATATCCGTTTCTGTTTCGGGTGAGACAGGCACCGGAAAAGAACTTGTTGCCAAGGCCATTCACTACAATTCGAAGCGCAAGAATAAGCCCTTTGTTGCTGTAAATATTGCAGCCATCCCCCGCGAACTGATCGAGAGCGAACTCTTTGGGCATGAGAAAGGCGCCTTTACCGGGGCAATGACACGCCGTATCGGCAAGTTCGAAGAGGCCGATGGGGGTACGATCTTTCTCGATGAGATCGGAGACATGGAAGCAAGCCTGCAAGCCAAAATGTTGCGCGTCCTGCAAGAGCGCGAGGTGTCGCGCATCGGCGGCAATCAGGTCATCAAGTTGGATGTGAGGATCATTTCTGCAACGCATAAGGATCTTGCTGAAGAGGTCAAGGCGGGTAGATTCAGGGAAGACCTGTACTACAGATTGCTGGGGCTGCCCATACACCTTCCCCCTTTGCGCGAACGCGGTAGCGATGTTATCCTGATTGCGAAACATTTTCTGGATCAGTTCACCAAAGACAACCAGATGCCGCGGCTTAAGATAAGTTCTGACGCACAGGACAAACTCGTGCAATACCCTTTTCCCGGAAACATCCGCGAGCTGAAATCAATTATCGAACTAGCCGCCGTGATGGCCACCGCGGATGAGGAGATCAAGCCGCAGGACATCAGTTTCACTACTTCAACCCGCATCGAATCCTTCCTATACCAGGAAATGTCGATGCAGGACTATATGTACCGGATCATCCGGCACTTTTTAAACAAATACGACAATAACGTGCTGGAGGTAGCCAAGAGACTCGACGTCGGGAAGTCTTCACTCTATCGTTACCTCAAGGAAATGGAAGCTGCGGGAATATGAATTTCAAACAGTACGTTCGAAAAGGATCCTTCTACGCCGCGGTGGTGGAAGACGGGTCAGACATGATCTTCATCGTCGATTTTGAAGGTAACATACATTACCATAACTCCTCGGTTCGCGGCACTCTCGGATACCGCGGCAAAAGCCTGAACGGTAAAAATTTTTTCGATTTTATACCCCTGCCGGCGATCTCGGACCTCAAAAGGCAATTCAGGAAAAGTGAAAAAAGAGCCTATACCGAGAAAGTTGAGATCCAGTTCCTTTGTAAGGATCGCTCGTTCAAGTTTCTCGAGTTCAACGCCATCAACCTCAAGCACAAAGTCGGGCTAAACGGATTTATCCTCGACTGTCGTGACGTCACGCAGCGCAAACGCGACGCTGAGGAGCTCGTGCGCCTTCAAAAAGCAAAGGAACAATTCCTGGCAAACATCAGCCATGAGATCAGAACACCCATCAATGGCATAGCCGGGATGGCGGGTCTGCTCAGCCAGGACTCCAGTCCGGATGAACGCGGAACATATCTCAATGCCATCAAACATTCGGCCGAGAACCTGAAGGTTATCATCAACGATATACTCGACCTTGCAGCCATCGAATCCGGAAAACTCCGCTTCGAAAAAATTCCCTTCAACCTGCATGACCTGCTGCCTTCGCTCATCGGTATGTTCGCTTACCAGGCGAAGGAGAAAAAGCTTAAGCTGGAATACAAGATCCATCCTTCGCTCGGACGCAACCTGCTCGGCGACCCGGTGAGATTGAACCAGATCCTCATCAACCTGATCAGCAATGCGGTAAAGTTTACGCACAGCGGACAGATCCAGGTGCTGTGTTCGGCGGAAGACAAGAAGAAGAACAGTTGTGTGGTAAAGATCCAGGTAGTGGATACGGGCGTCGGTGTCCCTTCCGACAAGCTTGATACGATCTTTGAAAGCTTCAGCCAGGCGGATGCCAGCGTCACAAGAAAATATGGAGGAAGCGGCCTCGGCCTCACGATCGTGAAGCAACTCGTAGAACTGCAACACGGCACCATCGAGGTCAAAAGTGAAGAGCACAAGGGTTCCAACTTCATCGTAAGAGTGCCTTACACCTTCGGCAAGTCAGAACGCCTGAAAAAGACATCCATTCCAAAGGCATCGGACTTTCAGCTGGCAAAGGGCGTTACCGGTATGCGCGTGCTCCTGGTTGAGGACAACGACATAAACCGGTTGTATGCAAAGAGTATTCTGCAACAATGGAATTGCTCGGTAGACATCGCCGAAAATGGTCTGGTTGCGATTGAGAAGATCAAGTACAACTTTTATGACGTGGTTTTGATGGACGTGCAGATGCCGGTGATGGATGGGTACGAAGCTACTCGCGCGATACGTCTGATGGACTCGCATATGCGGCACGCTCCCATCGTCGCGCTTACCGCCAACGCGACAAAGACCGACATTGGAAAGTGTTTGTCCTCCGGAATGAACGACTATCTGCCCAAGCCATTCACGCCCGACGATCTTTACCGGAAGATCTTTCGCGACCTTAGAATAAAAACGAAAAAGAACGGAACAGTCAAAAAAACTCCGGCGGACCAGAAATCCCGTTTTGACCTCGCTTACCTGCGATCGATATCAAACAACAACCAGGAATTCCTACAGGAAATGATCCAGACTTTCGTGCAGACTATTCCTCCTGTGCTCGACGAAATGACCGAAGCGCTTCAGGAAAAAAACTGGAAAAGGCTTTCCAGACTGGCGCACCAGATCAAACCATCATTCAGCCTGCTTGGAATGGATGCGCTGCGAAAAACTGTTTTTTACATTGAGGAGAATTCGGAACAAGGACTGGATCTGCCGGAGCTCGCGCGCACTACAAACGAGTTTGTCGTCGAATGCGGCGCCGTTATCAGGGAACTGAGAAAGGAAATCGTCGGATAATTCAATCAACGTAAG
>CBFGXV010000330.1:0-4350 GCA_965652755.1 uncultured Chryseosolibacter sp.
CGAGGCGTGAAAAATTTGTCTTCCCATGCCGGGTCTCCAAAGGACGAGCCAAGAAATCCGAATATCACGATATTATCTTCTATGATGCCTGGAACAAAGTCTTCGTTCAGAACCTGATCGACATCCAAAGCATAGAACATCACCGGGTACCTCGTTGTTGCCAGATTCTTTGTTTTGATTGATGCGATCCTCACTTCCTGCATTTCAACATTCCCTCTGAAGTTAACCAGTTCCTCTTCTTTCCCACGCTCCAGGAACTTCCGTGTTTTGGAAGAGTCGTAAGCCATGGCAAGCTTCACCGCGAATGCCAGCTCATCACGTCCATTGATCTCTATCTTCGGGACAAAGGCCCGGCATATCTTGACGTCCTCCTGGTAATCAGCCTTGTTGGCAGTAGGTAGGTTCGCAAATCCCGACTGGGCGTGGCTCTGAAATATATCGTCGGAGTATTCGATGGAATCATACACATCTATCGCGCCTGTCCTGAAGGACGTAATGGATTGATGGAACTTCGAGACGAGAACCACATTGCCAGCTTCCATGATCGCATTGCTTAACAAGAGATTACCCATGGTATCAAGAAGCTGCGGGCAGTTCACGGTATCCCGCATCCCGCCTTCGCAGTTGAAGTATCCATCAATGCCGATCACTTTTGGTTTGTACTTGCTGATGATCCTGATCTGCTCTGCAATTCCGGCGCGCGACAGGTGGCCGATGTTGACAATCACCACCCTTTGCTCGACGTCCGGATCCTGCCGGATGTTTGAGAATGCATAATCTGTTAGTTCAAAATCAGACAGCGCCTGACCGATCGGATCAAAGGCATCGAACATCTTCAGGTCCATGAGCTTGTCCAGTGCCCACATCAGTCCGAAAACAAAGAGGGTAGCCAGAAAACAGTTCAACCAGAACTTTTTCATAATATGGGGTGTCGAAAGAGTAAATTTATGAATTAATCACCGATAAATCATTACCTGTTGAATCCTTTGCGACTTCAGTTGGACGACTACAAAGCGGGCATCCTCGCCGGTGATCGCATTGTGCTTGCAAGGGCCATTACGCTCATCGAAAGCGCGCTGCCCGAGGATCAACGGCTTGCCGGCGAAGTTATTGATACGGTTATGGCGCACGCAGGTAACTCGCTGCGCATGGGAATTACGGGAGCCCCCGGAGTTGGAAAAAGTACGTTCATCGAATCCTTCGGAAAAACACTTATCCAGGACGGAAGAAAAGTCGCGGTCCTGACCATCGACCCGACAAGCCAGGTTACAGGAGGAAGTATCCTCGGCGACAAAACGCGGATGCATGAACTCGCCAAAGAGCCCAGGGCATTTATCCGCCCCTCGCCTTCAGGCCAAACCCTCGGGGGCGTAGCGTCACACACGCGTGAAACGATCCTGCTCTGCGAGGCCGCGGGTTTTGACTACATCATAGTCGAGACGGTGGGCACAGGTCAATCCGAGTACGCAGTGAAGAACATGGTAGACTTTTTCCTTTTGCTCATACAGCCAGGATCCGGAGATGAGCTGCAGGGAATCAAAAAAGGCATCGTCGAAATGGCCGACGCAATTGCGGTGACCAAAGCAGATGGCGATAATATCAAAACCGCCAGGGCAACCAGGGCCGATTTTCAACATGCGCTGCACATGCAACAGGCGCAACGCCCTGGCTGGACGCCAAAAGTGGTGGCGTGCTCGTCCGTTGACGGCACAGGACTCTCAGAATTAAGGGACCTCGCTGAGGACTTCAGACATCAACTATCCGCCTCCGGGTACTTCGCGACCAATCGCAAAGATCAAAATACCGCGTGGTTCCGCGATCATTTCCATCTTCTGCTGTCTCTTGATCCCAAACAATTCCCTTATGTGCTTGAAAAGGAACAGGCGCTGAAAGAACTTGTCCGGACAAACACTATCTCACCGCGCAAGGCCGCGAGTCAATTGCTGGAAGCATATCACCAGGCCATAAAACAATCATAGCCGCCACCCACGCGTGCTGTCAGAAGACGGCGGATACCTTCAGGTAAGCACTCCTTCCGCGCGTCTGAAATCCAACAACCTCACGGTATTTCTCATCGAGGACATTTTCAACCTTAACACCCAACGATATAACCTTCGATGCCTTCCAGTTCACGCCGAGATCGATCAGGTGATACGCATCGACGTCAATGCGCGCAAGACCTCCGTAAGGCCCCAGGGTTCCATCATAACCGGCGTCGAACCGGTCACCTGTGTATCGGTAGGTGGCGCTGAGGGTCAACGCGGCGATGGGCTCATATCCCAGCCGGGCAAAGGCAGTAAAGCCGGGACGGCGAACCACTTCTTTCTGCTCAAAATCTTTTTCAAGAAATCTGCCCAGGTTGTACAACTGGACGTGGTGGCCGCCCGTCAGATCAGCTGAAATGTCGGCGGGACTTGCATTGATCTGCGCTTGCAAAAGCGACAAATTGCCCTGGAAAAACAATGAAGGACTAACCTGCAGATAACCTTCTGCCTCAATTCCTTTTACGCGCTGGTCTCCGACGTTGAGGTACGTATCACCACGGTCATCGCTGAAATCAAGCGAAGCAATGTCTTTGTCACCATTCCAGAGATAAACGTATTCGATTGCGTTCGAAACATTTGTATGATAAGCCGAGAAAGTAACGTAAGATCCTGATTGGAATTGTTTCTTGATCCCTGCTTCAAGCGAAACCGACTGCTCCGGCTTCAGTTGAGGGTTGCCGCGGGTCGTATAACCATTGAATCCCTTCGAAGGATCATACAATTGATATAAAGACGGCGCGTTGAATCCTGTGGATATCGAACCATAGAACAAAAGATCTCCAATCGAATAGGACGGATTGAATTCGAACGTGGCAAAATTGCCCGCAGTAGTGTGCCGGCTCAACCGCGCTCCTCCTGACAAACTAAAGTTTCCGATGTCATACCCCAGCCTGGCAAAGACATATCCGGTTGACGTACGCGTATCGATCGAATCATAATTGGTTATAAACTCGAACGGAAAAGTAGGGTCGTTATAGAAAAAGTAGTTGTCAAAAAGCATCTTCTCCCGATAAACACCTCCGCCGAACAAAACTTCTACGCCGTTCTGCCGGAACGTCAATTGCAGCTCATGCGTCTGAAGTCTGCCGTAATAAGTTCCTGTGGAAAATGTTTTGTCGAATTCATTGGGATTGATTTTTGATGAATCGTTCTCGTAGAACCGCTCCGACTTACTCAACGAGCCCAGCAAAGAAAGCTGCAACAGCGAGCTTATATTGTACTGCGCGGAATATTGGAACAGGTCGCGGTCGAATTCCAGATAATTGTTGTCATCGTCTGAAAACGCGCCGTTGTCTATCTCCGTGTATTGATGGGCGCGCTTATAGGAGATGTTTGCATCCCATTTATCATCCTTATATCCCGCTTTGATTGACGCGTCAGATTTCCGGAAGTCGTCGCGGTCTGACGTAAATGACGGAAACGTTACAGATCTTTCGGCAGCGTTCAGTCCCTTCACATCCTGCTGAAAAACAGACCCCGCGAAATAAAGTCCATTCTTCATGCCATACCTCAGGTTGAGCGTTTCTGTGCTTGACCAGGCCTTTTTTGCGAGCATACCGCCTTGCCATGAAGCATCTCCGTGTAAGCCTGGCGAGGCGCCGCGTCGGGTAATGATGTTCACCACTCCGCCAATGGCAGCCCCGCCGAAGATCGTGCTATGTGAACCCCGGATTATTTCAATGCGCTCCACATTCGTCAGGGATATTTCAGACAGATCAATGGCAGTGTTGGGTGTCGATGGGTCCGCGATTCGAACACCATCGATGAGAACGGCGACCTGGTTGCTGTTGCTTCCCCGCATAAAAATATTCTGATTCGTGCCGGGTGTCTGATTAACCCCGATGACAAAGACTCCGGGCTGGGAGTTCAGCAACTCGCCCACCGATTGATAGACAGAACTCCGGATCTGCTCTGCGTCAAGCACCGTGACACTGCGCGGTATTTCGATCAACGGCTTTTCCGTTCTGCTCGCCGAGATTACTACTTCCTTGAGCGTCGTGAAGTTTGTGGAGTCCTGAGCGCGCGATACAGTCGCAAAAGAAAGTGCGACGAAACCGATTAAATACAATTTTCTCATAGCATTGTTTTAAAATGTAAACACTATGAGCCCTGGAAGTAAGAGAAGTTAAAACAGGAGTGCCTGCTTATACATCGCCTTTCACCCGAAAGCTCTGATTAATTTTGGATGCTGCGGCAGGTCTCCTGGCTTTCCACATTGCTGGCGCCTTCCCGTCCAAAAGGACAGTGGCGTTAGATGGCCAGCAACAAAAAGTGGATTACAGTTGCGGGGACAGCTCCGGAGTTG
>CBFGXV010000331.1:0-4345 GCA_965652755.1 uncultured Chryseosolibacter sp.
CAACGATCAATTTTGTGAAATCACCGACAAACAGGACGAGCATATTTCGCACCGTGGCTCCCAGGACCTTTCTCACGCTGAGCTCCTTGATCCTTTGCTGGAAGGTGAGCAGTGATATTCCGAACAAGCCCGAGGCGGCGATGATTATTGCCACTATCGTAAAGAGGGTCAATATCGCCACGGTGCGCTTCTCGGATGCATACTGCGCATTCAGCCGTTCTTCGAGAAACGAAAATTCGAATCCGAAAACGGGTTCAAATTGCTTGTAAGCTTTTTCAATGGCGGCGAGTTTCGTGTCCAGTTCCGCTGTTTCAACCTTCACCAGAATGTGATTGAACCGCTCCACAGTCGGCAAAAAGATCAAAGGCCTGATCGGTTCATGCAGTGACTGGAAGTGGAAATCGCTCACAACACCGATCACCCTTCCGCGTTGACGATTGCCCAGCTCGCGCTGCACCCACCATATTTCCTTTCCGACGGGGTCCGAAACATTCAATTGTTTCGCTGCCGTTTCATTGATAATAAAGGAGTCGATCGTATCCGCCGGGTTGGTTCTGGAGAACGTCCGGCCAGTAGCCAGAGGGATATTCAGCGTCGTGAAAAAAATCATAATCGACAAACACCTCCGATGCAGAGATGTGGTCATCGGGGAATTCCAGAGCGGCTATATGGTGTTGATTAAATGGTTCGCCGGGGATGTTCGAACTCCCTGAGACCGAAACGATTCCATCTATCTTACTCAACTCATTTTGCAATGCCGCAAAACGTTTCATTCCCGTCTCGTTCTTCACCGGGATCACGAGAACTTCTTCTTTGCCGAAGCCGAGATTCTTGTTGCTGAGGTAGTCCAATTGCGTATAGACGATGACGGCTGCCGACACCAGGATCATCGACATGAAGAATTGAAACACGATCAGTCCCCTGCGCAACCGGGAGCCTCCGGGCGACTGGATCAGTTTACCTTTAAGCACAAGATGCGCTTTGATGGACGACAAGTACACCGACGGATATAATCCGGAGATCACGCCAATGAAGATGCCGAGCGCCAGCAGCATCGGTGCATTTTTACTGTAATCGATGCGGAAAGAAAGGCCGGTCAGGGAATTGAAGAACGGGAGACTGACTTCCACGATCAGTATCGCGAACGCGATGGCGATGAGCGCCATGACCACGGACTCCACGAGGAACTGGATTGACAGTTGCCTTTGTCCGGCTCCGAGCGTTTTCCTCACTCCCACCTCGCGTGCGCGTTCGGCGGATTTCGCGGTGCTCAGATTCATAAAATTCACACAGGCGATAATGAGTGTCAGCAAGGCAGCAGCCCCGAGGATGTACACATATTCGATGTTGCCATTCGGAGAGAGTTCCCAGCGAAGCCTTGAGTGCAGGTGGATGTCGGTCACGGGCTGCAGCCGGAAGCCGTATCCCTGGTCGATCAGTGCCTGGTACTCGTCGCCGGAGATATTGATATAGTTCCGCAGCCACGGAAGGATCTTCGCCTCGAGTGCTTTCGCATCGGCGCCGTCATTGACGCGTATGTAATTGTAATGACCGAAGTCAGCCCACGAATAGAAAGCGTCGAGGGAATCAAAGGATTTCTCGCGCAGATAGGAAACGAGTATGTCGAAGTTGAAGTGCGAGTTTGGGGGCACGTCCCTGAAGACGCCAACCACTTCCACAAGGTAATCCGCCTCATCCACGGCGAGGTGTTTTCCGAGGGGTTCTTCATCCGGAAAGTATTTTCTGGCCAGCGACTCCGAAATCAGAATTCCATCGGGGTGGCTGAGTGCCGTTTCCGGATTTCCTTTGACCAGCGGAAAAGTGAACACATCAAAGAAAGTGGTATCGACTGCCATCACATTCTTTTCATCGTACCGGGTATTGCTGTTAGGATTTCTAAAAGAGTGGGTCTCACGCGTGAGTCCGGCCGCGTATAGTGGGGTGATGGAGACCGCGCTTTCAACCTCCGGAAAATCTTTCTTCAACGCCTGGGCCATGGGATGGGGCGTGCGCGTCTGCGGGTTGTTATCCTCCCAGGTGATGCGATAAAGGTTTTGCGCCCCATAGTGGAAGCGATCATACGACAGCTCGTGCTTTAGGTAAAGGATGATGAGAAAAACGCAAGCGATGCCGAACGCCAGTCCGAACACGTTGATGAATGAATGCACCTTACCCTTCTGGAGGCTGCGCAGGGCGATGGTCAGGTAGTTTGCGAGCATGTCGTAATGCGGGTAGTGTGTTATAAACCAGTGTGAACCTCAGCGGTGGTACAATGACCCTGCCATTGATAGAAGGGGTGTTATCAGCGAAAAAAAGGCCATTACATTTTTTTACCTGTTCCACTTTGAACGTTGTTGTTCGAAAATGGACGGGTTATAGGGACTCCCTCCGGGATTGGCCCCTTGGATCTGCATTACCCAGGTTGCAACCTGGGGTTATTGATGTTTGGCCCCATTCGGGGTCGAAAGCTTTCGAAACTTTCAATGCCATTACACTTATCCATCATTTATTGGATTGAATGTGTACCAGCGGTCTTGAACATTCGCGATCAATTAAACTCCCCGGCAGAAACGCGCGCGACGAACACCCCAGTGACAACTGACATCTTCTTCGTGATTGCACCTGGCGATTTTAATTCAACCCCTTCGGGGTTGGCCTCTCGCACAACGTATACCCCCCAGGTTGCAACCTGGGGCTAATCATATTTGACCCCATTCGGGGTCGACTGAGCACAACAACGAGACTGCAACGAAGCCAACAATTAAAAAAGCGCGACAAAATAATTACCATCCCTGAAAATGAATTGCGGTAGGGCCGGATCGAACCGCAGGGGTTCAACACTGAATCGCCATGTTGCAACATGGCGTTAAGAACCCAATTACTCCAACCCGAAGGGTCTGAACATAAAATCGCGATGAACCAACACCATAACGCAACAAGCTCTTGTGCGCTGCACCGCACCCCGAAGGGGTGCAATACTGAATAGCCTCAGGTTGCAACCTGGGGACAAGGCAGCGAGGCACTGCCAACCCCGAAGCAATCTGTTGTGACGTCCATGAATCCCGACATTTTTTAATCCGGCAAACGGCAAAAGTTTAACGATTCATATTCATTGTTAAGCTCGAAAAAAAAGAGGCGGTCCTTTGGGCCGCCTCTTCCTCATTAATTAATCAAACAAATCAATACCCCGGATTCTGACTCAGCGTGAACTGACCATCCACCTGGCTGTTCAGTATTTCCTGTAACGGGATCGGATAGTATTCGTGCTTGCCCGCTTCAAATACCGCAGACGCCATGTATGTGCGCTTGCCTTTCTCGCCGGCAATGTAGGCATTCAGTGTCGGCGCGGCGATACCCCATCGCACCAGATCAAAAAACCGGTGCCCTTCCATCGCAAGCTCGAGACGCTCCTCAAACTGAACAGCTTTGCGCGCAAAAGCCTGATCTGTCCACGGAGTCGTGTACAGACCGATCAGATAGTTCGCCGCATTTGTCCCATCGGATTTTTTTACAAAGCCCGCCGGATTTGCCGCGCGTTGCCGCACCTGATTGACAAGATCCCGCGCGTCTTCAAGATTCCCCAGCTCAACCTCAGCTTCAGCAAGCCACAGCAGCACGTTGGCGTAACGAATCATCCGGTAATTGTTCGCGTTCAATCTCGGGTTACCGGAGAATGTGTTCACGCCAACATCGGAGCGGTACATCACGTGTTTCTTCGGCGAATAGGGTCCGCCGTAGCTTTGATCGCGGATGTACGCTTTTCCGGGGTGTACGCCCCAATCCAGAAAAGGAATGCCTCTGCGTCCGACAGTCCAGTCCAACCTGGGGTCTACTGTACCTGCATAGGGTGTAAAGGCAGCAGTGCTCTCAAGCCCCTGATCGTTCGTAACATCACCGATGTTGAACGAGTCGTGCAACGGAAGCCCGTTCGCATCTGTCTTGAAGGCGTTGACGAGATTTTGCGATGGCTGATAAAATCCGCAGCAGGTTGTCACCCCTCCTCCACCGTAAGGATAGTTGAGCGTTGCGCCGATATTTCCATTTTCTCCGCCTGATGCCCCGTCGTTCACAGAATACTGCACTTCAAAAACAGATTCCGCGTTGTTGTTTGTCACAGCCTTGAAGTTGTCGTGATACATAGGCATCAGCGAATATTTCCCGCTGGCGACGATGGCATCAAGATAGTTCTTGGCCTCCTGATAATTATGCTGGAACAGGTACGCCTTTGCAAGCATCGCGGCCGCAGCCCATTTGGTTGGCCTCCCCTTTTGTGTCTGATTTTCGGGAAGATTGTTGTAGGCAAAGAGGAAATCAGTGTTGATGTCGGGCCAGATGTCCTTGTCAT
>CBFGXV010000332.1:0-4318 GCA_965652755.1 uncultured Chryseosolibacter sp.
GTAAAAGTTGATCCGAATTTTGCTCCTGCTTACCAGCAGCTCGGTGAAGCGTATTACCTGCAGAAAAAAGCCGATCTGG
The DNA here is from genome assembly GCA_965652755.1 of uncultured Chryseosolibacter sp. Taxonomy (GTDB): domain Bacteria; phylum Bacteroidota; class Bacteroidia; order Cytophagales; family Cyclobacteriaceae; genus Chryseosolibacter. Next base: position 80 of record CBFGXV010000332.1, read on the forward strand.
CCGTTGATGCATTAAAGAAATACATCGCAATCTCTGAAAACCCCGGGGAAGCTAAATTCCAGCTGGCCTTCTTCCTCATCATGGCGAAGAAGTACGAGGAAGCCAATGCGATCTTCAAGGAAGTACTGAACGACAAGAACGCGTCCCCTACTGCCTGGAAATTTTATGGACTGTCATTGCTTGAACAGAAGAAGTACGACGAAGCACGAGAAGTATTCGAGAAATACTTCCAGGTCGCGAAACCCGAAACACTGAAGGCTTCGGATTATGCCGCCTATGGCAAACTGCTTCTGGAAGTGAAAGAGGACTCTCTCGCGAACGAGATCTTCGCGAAGGGTATCGCACTTGACACAGGCAAGCAGGAAATTGAAGTTCGCGAACTGCACGCAAAGACCTTGTATCAGCGGAAAAAATACAAGGAAGCAGCGGAAGCCTATGAAGATCTTTCGAAAGTAAAAACGCAGGCTGAGATGCCGGTTTCTGCTTACGATATGTTTTACATGGGTCACTCCTACTACCTGGATGATCAGTATCTTGAAGCTGACAGCGCCTTTACTAAATTGTCTGAGCTTCAGCCGAAAAGTACGCTTGGATATCTGTATGCAGCGAAAGCCAGAGCTCAGTATGATTCAACCGGTACAGCCGGGGTTGCGGTGCCGATGTATGAGAAATTCGTAGAGCTCGCATTGGAAGATCCGGAGAAGAATAAGAAGGAACTGATCGACGCCTACGATTACCTGGGTCAGTTCGCGCTCCACAAGAGCACGAACCAGAAGGAAGGTTTAGCGAAAGCAACAGAGTACTTCCAGAAGATATTGAAACTTGATCCGAATAACGAACGGGCCAGGGAGTTCATGGATGCAGTTCACGAAATGAATAACCCACAACGGGGAAAAGGAAAATAATCCATTACAGGAACTAACAAAAAAGGGGCTTCGGCCCCTTTCTTTGTTTTAAATAATATGGCGCTGCGTAGCTCAAGCTAATTCCTGCAGGGCCGCGTCACTCGCTTCCAAGATCCTGTCTGCAATTTCCTTTGTTACAGCATGGGAGACGAACATCGCCTCGAACTGAGACGGAGCGAGGTAAACACCGCGGCGAAGCATGGCATTGAAATATCGGCCGAACATCGCTGTATCGGACGTTTTTGCCGAGTGATAGTCTGTGACCGGTTGCGATGTGAAGAATAATGTAAACATCGACCCAACCCGATTTATAGTAAAGGGCAGTTTGCGCTGCGCAAGCTGTGCTCTGAGTCCCTCGGCTATCGCGGAGGAAATCCGGTCAAGGTCCTGGTAAATGGAAGGATTGTTTTTCAGATGTTTCAACAGCGTCAGTCCTGCAGCCATTGCCATGGGATTTCCAGACAATGTACCTGCCTGATAGATGGGCCCCGCGGGCGATACGAAGTCCATGATCTCCCTCCTGCCCCCATACGCGCCGACTGGCAATCCGCCTCCAATAATCTTTCCTAACGTGGTAAGGTCCGGCTTTAACATGTAAAGCTCCTGAGCGCCCCCCCGGAGCGAGTCGAAAACCGGTCATTACTTCATCGAGGATCAACAGTATGCCGTGTTTGGTGCACAGGTCGCGGAGACCCTGCAGATATCCAGGCTGCGGCGGCACACAGCCCATATTGCCAACGACCGGCTCCAGGATGACTGCCGCGATATCTTTGGGATTTTTTTGGATCAGTCTGGAGACAGCATCAAGGTCGTTGAAGGGTGCGGTCAGCGTATCCTGCGCCGTTCCTTTTGTCACCCCCGGACTATCCGGCGTGCCAAAAGTCATCACGCCACTGCCTGCCGCGATGAGGAAGGAGTCGCCATGACCGTGGTAACAACCCTCCATCTTGATGATCTTGTCCCTTCCGGTATATCCGCGAGCAACCCGGATGGCAGACATGGTAGCTTCCGTTCCCGAATTAACCATCCTCACTTTCTCGACCGACGGAATCATCGAGCAGATCAGTTCCGCCATATCGACCTCGCGCGCTGTCGGAGCGCCGAACGACGGTGAACATGACAACGCTTCAATAACGGCTTCCTCGACAGCAGCATTCGCATGCCCGAGGATCATCGGCCCCCATGAGTTGATCAGGTCAATGTATTCGTTTCCATCCTCGTCGTACAGATATGCGCCCTTCGCTCGCTTGATGAACAGTGGATTACCCCCCACTGCGCGGAATGCCCGGACGGGAGAATTGACTCCGCCGGGAATAAATTGTTTCGCCTTTTCAAAAAGGCTTTGGCTTCGAATGTTTTGTTTCATGCTGATTGTCCTCGTACGCTTCCGGAAATAATGCCGGCAAGATCCGCACCGCGGCTATCGTTTCTCTACCAGGGTGAGTATGCCATCCCTGAATCTCACAAACGGTACCATCTGGTTATCGCGACTGTCCTGATACCGGAAGCCCTGAAACAGATGCCCGGGAATAACTTCGGATTTATTAAGTGCATCCTGAAAGTAAACTCCGTTCGTTTTCAACTGGTTTCCAAAAAACAACATCATCTCATATCCAAGCTGTGAAAGATTTGAGGGCACCTTGCCGTACGCGCGAAGATACCGGGAGACAAATGCCCGTCGCGCTGGATCCGTTAGCGAAACAAAGCTCGGCGCCGTAAAGCGCACACCAAGCGTCTGAAATTTTTCAAAGGCAACTGCTGTATCGTCAATCCAGTTTTCAGAACCGATAACGAGGATGGAGTCACCCCGGGTCTCAATTGCGCTTATGACCTTTGTATAAATAAGCGGATCATCAGTCGCTACAAAAATACTTCCGATGCTATCCTTTTTGATGGTGAATTGTGAGGGGTACTTGAACTCATCAAACTCGGTAGGTGTGGCCAGCAATTTCATGATGTCAGCCGCATCTTCTTTCGGGAAACTGCGGTTCGCTACGATCTGTATCCCCAATTCATTTGCTTTTTGTGTAAAATTTGCCGCGAGTACGGAATCCTTCTTGTTCGTGCCCGACAATACTATACACGATTTCTTGCGGGCGCGCTCCGAAACATATTCAGCAGCTTTCCTGCCGAGCGTTTCAGATGACGGTTGAAAAAGGAAGGCATACGGATTAGAGCCAATCTGATCGGAATTATTTGAGAACGGGTTCACAACGTTTACCTGATTGGTAAGAGAGAACTCCTGAACATCGGCATTGAAAGGACTGATGATAAGATCCGCATTCTTTAATTCCTCAGTCTGCAGCGTCCTTTTGATATAGTCGTTCCCATTTTCAGTGTCGTAAGCGCGAACAGCGATTTGCGGCCCTTTTTCATTTAAGGTATCCAGCGCCAGCTTTAAACCCTCGTAGAAATCCAGCACGATCTGATTTCTCTTCTTACCCGGACTCGCATCCAGTTGGTCGACCATAAACGGCAACATCAACGCCACGGCATAACGATCTTTGTGAAACGTTTTCGGTGCCTCGGGGATAAAGTTGGCGCGATCAAAATTGAATTTATCAATCAGCGATTCAAGTGACTTTTTATTTTCCTCATCACTGATATCCTTCGCCAGATGCTGCGCGAGATACTTTGCGATGATGTCATCCTTCGGAAACTCCTCGTGCATCATGGTCAGTGTTTCCACGTCCGCAATTGCGGAAACAGATTCCTCCTTGATACCTCTAATAGTGCTTTCCATTTTCTTGTCAGGTATCGCATTAAGGATCTTGATGCCCTGAAAGTAGTCCTTGTCATCCAGGTAAACCTTTCCGAGCCACAGGTTCACCTCTTCCATGCGGTCCCACTTCGCGTGAACCTTTTTTATCTGAAGCAACATATCTTTGGCGACGGCATTATAACCCTGCTTGTGAGCAGCCAGTGCATAATAAAAAGATGCATAGGCGGAGTACTGGTTTTTCTGGTCGTAGGCGATAAGGGGTTTAAAGGTCTCCATCGCAAGACTGTATTTACCTTGTCTGAAAAGTTCTTTTGCATTCTGGTATTGCTTTGTATAATCTACTTGTGCCCATCCGGCAGCAGAAGCAAAAGCCAGTAAAGTCGCAACAAAAATTTTTTTCATCATATCTTTTATTTTCCTGACATGGTCACATTCAACCTATTCCCATTCAATCGTCGCAGGTGGTTTTGAACTGATGTCATAGACCACGCGATTGACACCTTTCACTTTGTTAATGATATCGCTGGAAACTTCCGCGAGAAATTCATAGGGCAAATGAGCCCAGTCTGCCGTCATTCCGTCGGTACTGGTCACAGCCCTGAGGCTGACAAC
>CBFGXV010000333.1:0-4314 GCA_965652755.1 uncultured Chryseosolibacter sp.
CGATCCGTGGTGCAGCTCGACAGGGAAACCATAGCCCCCGTTAAAAATATCAGTGGGGTTTAAAAGTCGTTACCATTCGTGGTAGCGGCTTTTTTTTTTGCTCGTTCCGTCTGCCAGCCGGGCGAAAAAAAAAGGCCAGACTGACATCTGACCTTTTTATTTGGAATGAATGCCGATCAGGCTTCCTCCTGACTGGCAGACTGGTTGATGTTATTTTCAGCGAGTTGCGTCAGCAATTCATCCGTTTCCTTCTCTTCATCAAGCGTCTGGCCCAGGAGATCCTTGATCTCGGTTTTGCCGAGCGTTTTTGCAAGTGTGGCCAAACCACCATAAGCGGCTATTTCGTAGTGTTCTACCTTTTGCGCGGCAATGATCAATGCGACGTCGCGGGTAGAGGTCCCTTCCTCAGTGTCCTCGATAACGGACTCTGCTTCCTTAACGAGACCCTCCATCGCTTCACACTTTTTTCCGCGCGCTTTTTCGCCGAGCAATTCAAAAACCTGCTCCAACCGGCTGACCTGCTCCTGGGTCACCGCCAGGTGATCAGCAAATGCAGCGGCAAGTTCCTCTGACGAACACGCCTTTTCCATTTTTGGCAATGCTTTTACGAGGTGCTTTTCCGCCCAGTAGATATCGCGTAATTCCTCAAGAAACAATTCCTGTAGCATGGAGTTATTCTCTTCCTGCGTGTAGGAAGGTGTTTGTTTTTTTGACCCGTTACTTTTCTTTGTTGCCTTTTCCATAGTTAAGTGATTTAAGTGATTAGTGAGCTATTGCTTCAAACAGACCCTGCTTCCTGCCCTTCCATTCAGGTTGATCGCCGCGGCGAATTACAATCACCATCGTGCCGCAGACGATCCACCTGCCTGACTATCTAACGGTCAGGCGGTGAAATTTAATCTGATACCCGTTGAATGCATAGACATCCTGTTCATGGAAAAAACGATGTGCCATTCATTCGCGCGGACTTATCCTGACAAATGGGATGATCCTGTCCGGTATTTTCCTCAAGAAATCCACCCGGGCATCGAATGTTTTCGTAAAAGACAAGATGCGGCTCCTGCTCGCGGGCGGCTCCGTGAAATAGCGCAATACGATTATTCGATCATTTCAACTAATTTTGGGATTAGCCCCTGACTGACATATGAAGAAAATATTCGGGATTATTCCGGCACGGTTTGCGTCGACGCGATTTCCAGGAAAGCCGCTCGCGAGCATCGGTGGTGTCAGCATGGTCGAACGCGTTTACAGGCAGGCAAGAAAGTCAAATTTACTAGCCGACGTCATTGTCGCTACTGACAATACCTCCATCGAGAACGAGGTTAAACGCTTCGGTGGAAAAGTCTGCCTTACTTCGCCTGAACATCCCAGCGGGACAGACCGATGCGCGGAAGTCCTGGAGCATCTCGATTCCGATTGCGATGCGATCGTTAACATCCAGGGAGATGAGCCCTTCATCGATCCTCGCCAGATCGACCTTCTCTGCTCCTGCTTCGACGATTCAAGAACACAACTGGCGACTCTTGTCAAAAAAATAGCATCGCCTGAAACACTTTTCAATGAGAACTCGCCCAAGGTAATAATCGACAAAGATGGTTTCGCGATTTATTTCAGCAGACACCCTCTCCCTTTTATCCGGGGCGCATCGCCCGAAGAATGGCTGCAGAAACATACGTTCTTTCAGCATATTGGTATTTATGGCTATACGCCGGATATTCTCAGAAGGATCACACACCTTCCGCCATCATCGCTTGAAAAGGCCGAGTCGCTCGAGCAGCTGCGCTGGCTGGAGAATGGTCTGAAGATCAAGACGGCCATTACACCCTATGAAACGATCGCGATTGATACACCGGAGGACCTGGAGAAGCTGGTCGCGGCAATGGGAAAGCACTCAGTCTGAAAATCCAAAGAGGCTACTGGCCACGGGTACCGAGAACGACGGCTGCCTGCGTGCCCATTCCTAGTTTCCTTACCGCAAAATCCTCGCACGCTCGCAAAACACCATCCACATCCCCTGACGTCAGCGAAGATCCGATAACGTGAGCTCCCGCCTCCGGGATGGCTTTAGCAACCTTCAGTGACTCCGGCGTGCCAAGCTGCTGGTGCATTTCGAGCATTGCGCTAACTTTTACCTGCGGATCCTGTTCTTCTTCGTTCTTGTAATAATAAAGCGTGAGTGAAGGTTGTTTCACCCGTTCAAAAGTATCATCTGTCATGGAGCTTTCGAGCAGTTCCTGCAGTTGCACCAGTGATTCCAGGCGGTAGGTGGCGTTCCAGTACCGGGCATGATCAGCGCTTGCTCCCGTATCGCGGTATTTGCCTCCCATGACCATCCTCGCGATATATAATCCCCACGGGTTATTCAGCACGAATGCAGCCGGGTCATTAATGGCGATGTTGGGCGAAAGGTTGATCAACGCATGAACTTTATCAGGGTACTTCGCTGCGAGCATCAGCGCCAGTGTCCCACCCGTTGATGTGCTCATGATGATGATCTTTTCACCAATCTTTTCACCGATGACGAGCGCCTCTTTCGCGCTCTCCCAGACGCGTTCGGCGCTAAAATGATAGAGCGCATCTGTGGTATCAATACCGTGATCTGAAAGCCGCGAGAGAAACAAGTTGCAGCCAAAGCGTTTTGCGAAATTCAGATGGACTGGATCGCCCTCTTTCTGGCTGGCTGAAAAGCCGTGAAGATAAACTATTGAATATCGGGTCTTGCCGTGAGTACTGTCGTTCCAGAAAATCCGCGCTTCATTGTCAGGCTTCAGGCGGTGCTGTCCTTCATTTGCCCTGATATACGCTTCCAACAGTTCCGGAGTATCCGGGACGGACGGGAGTGTTTCGGAATAGACAGGAGCTTCAGGCTGGGGCCCGGCGCTATAAATTCCCAGAAGCAAAATGACTGGTATCCCAACTTTCAGCCAACGGCGATTTCTCATGACGCTTAAAGAAGGTAATTTAAGAATAAGCCGTCATTATCCGTTTCGTGAGCCATAAAAAAGCCCCCGTTCACGACGGAGGCTTTTGCTTTGCCACACTATTTCGGTGTAGCCTTGAAGACTGTCTTGATGCCGGTCAATCCGCAGCAACTCGGGTTGATGTACTCGATCGCAAAAGTAATTTCACCCGTAGTCGGGTCTACGCCGGTACCGGGATTAAACTTCACAACTACCTGGGTACCGAAATCCACTGACTGGGACTCCGCTGTGAAATTGCCGCAGATATCGGTGAACCGGTATTTGACCGGAGGCGCGCCTCCCGCGAAAATATCCATGGTAATCTCGGACACTTCATAGAAACCCGGCCCCACCTGCGTGATGGTTTGATTCGGAATAAAGGTTACTTCGCCGTTATCTCCGGAGATCAGCGTAAAATCGTAGGCGCCGGCAAGATCTGAAGCGCAGGCAACATTGTATGTCAGGTATACCGGATCGTTGGCGATAACGTTAGGGCTATACCCACCCTCCAGATAGCGGCCATCGGCCAGCAGTACATTTCCCCCGACAACGAAAGAGTCGCCGAGGCTCAGGGTATCGATTGTCACAACTTCAGGCGGAAACAAACTCACAAGATCGTCGACCGAGAGATTCACAGACTCCGGAAACGAGGTCACCGTCGTGTATTCTGCTATTTCCGATTCCCCCGTTTCGCTGTTGTTGAACTGCACCCATACATCGATGCCGGTCACCGGTTCTGTGCCGAGTTTATCAACATCGAAGGCGATGGTGGTGGCATCAAGATCAAGGAAGTCGATGAAACCCGAATCGGCATCCCCCTGCAGAAAAACGGGGATAGAGCTTTTTGTAAAATCCGGGATGGGATTCTTCTCCTCGTCCGTGCAGGCTCCAATGATCAGGGCCAGCAATATACAGCCTGTATATTTTAGTTGATTTTTCATTTTCTGTTCTGTTTAGTGTTCAGCTATCAGTTCGGATCCCAGAAGATCCTGTCAGTGGTTACAGTCTTCGGCGACTCGGGTGCATTCTGATTCAGGTTCAACGACTGCGAATTGTACGCGAGCGAAACGGGATAACCTCTGCTGGTAACTGTATAGGGAAGTGGATCAGTGTTCGGATCGAAGAGTGCGGGATAACCGGTACGGCGGTAGTCGGTATAGGCATCCATGGCAAAGCCAAAACTTGCAATCCATTTTTCCGTCATGATCAACTCGAGTTTTCCCGCGTTGTCGGCTGCATCATATTTCGCCAGTACTGCATCGATGTATGGTTCGATCGTCGCATCCGACATGACAGGCGCGCCTGCGTCATCGGCGATGGCGTTGACCTTATCAAATGAGGCCCACATCGCATC
>CBFGXV010000334.1:0-4314 GCA_965652755.1 uncultured Chryseosolibacter sp.
GGATCTGTTGCTTAAAAACGGGTTTGAAGTTTTTCTGCCGTTGCAAAAAGTGATGCGTCAATGGTCCGACCGCAAAAAGAGAGTAGAGGTACCGTTGTTTAATTCCTATATTTTTGTGAGGGATTTTGAATACCGCATCGCCGATATTGTGCAGACACCTGGCGTGGCCTGGAACATCCGCCATAATGCAAAGCCCGCGATCCTGCGGGAGGAGGAATACGATCTGATCCAACGCTTCATTACAACCGGATATTTCCTGGAGGTCAGTGGTGAGGTTGAATCGTTTGAAGTTGGAGACAGGGCGAAGATCATCGATGGTCCACTTGCGGGCGTGACCGGCGTCCTTACTGGTCGCGACAAAAATGAGCGCTTCAATATTCTGCTGGAGGGTATACAACAGGTTATCCAGGTCCACGTTCCCGCCTCGCTCTTGCGAAAACTAAGTTAGGGAATGCTGATCGCGGTGCCCCGATAACGGGACTTTTGAATTGCAGTGCTCCTGCAGTAACCAACCATCTTCCGTTTATCAATAGCTGATCACATAGTGCGTGTTGGCGGATATGCCTTCGACAGGCTTGTCGATTTCAAATTCGATGATGTTGCGAATATTGATAATGGTTTTGCGCTCGTTGCAGTCCTGCACGATCATCGCGCTTTCGGAAAGCAGGATCAGTTTTGAAAACTTTGTCCATGGTTCTCCAAGCAGTCTCAACCGGATCGATACATCTCCGTTTTCCAGACGCTGAAGCAAATCCTGAAATGCCACCAGATCAATTGTGTGATCCATGGCGCGCGGAAACTACATCATAGTGACAATGCGGTTGATACGACGAATGCGAGCTGTCGAGTTCAAACTGCGCGATATTCGTAAGGTCAGCCAGAAAAATATGTTTGCCTTTATTGTAATCGTTCAGGAGAACGCCTGTGCTGGAAACTTGCAGAACATGCATAAAACCGGATTGCCACATCTCGCCCATCAGGCGATAGCGGAAAAGGCATGCATGGGGCGCATTGGCGATCGATGCTAACAACCTGTTCAACGCTGCGATCGACGTTCCGGGTAACACTGGATACGCGTCGGTGAAATTTCTCAAATTCATAGGTAGCCCTTGCTTTTAAGTGGCGTGAAGTTATGCATTCAGGACTTTACTGCGAATTATCTTTTAAGGTAATTGAAAAGTTTGTTGGCACGCTTTTTTACAGTATTACCGGTTATCCTTAAAGATAATCATGTATTATGTGGAGTGCAGCCTGTAGAATGTTAAAAGATGCAATCGTGGGAAGTGTCGTAGGGTTTTCTTAACTGCGCTCCGTGAAAAAAAATCCACATGCTATCTTTAAAGATAAGTACTATTTTGCGCCGAAATCCGGACGGGACTACGCGGCCATCTTTTGATCCTGCATGAGGCAGAAGAATTCATACACTGACAGGCGGTGAATGCTGAGGATCTTTGATAATGATTTAAGGGTGATGTTGGCTTTCCCTTTTTCGATACGCCAGTATTGGATCTCGGGAAGGTCATAACGTTCGGCAAAGGCTTTGATCGTTGAGTATCCCTTCTTTATCCTGAGATCGGCAAGACAGGTACCGACGTCGATCAACATGTTTTTAAAGGCTTTATCGGATTTCATGCTTAAACTTACTGTTGTTCAGATAAGGATTATAAAAAGCTATGCCTGCGTTGGGGCCATCGGGGCGTGGTATGGTTTTTTCCTTTTAATAACCTTTGCTGGCTATATCCGGCGCGAAGTTGCGGCCGATTGCCTGAAATGCGATGTTTTGAATTTCACGGATTGAAAATTCCACTGCTACTACTATATGATTGTTAGAACGTGTTTACTCATTTCAGATGATCCTGACGATCATGTCGAGTTCTCGGAAGCGTTGTACGAAATTTCAGACGATACCGTGCTTGTTACGGTTTCTGATGTTAACAAAGCGATAGACTTGCTAAAGCTCAAGAAGTGCCTTCCTGAGTTTGTATTCGTACACCTTGGTATTCCGGCCTTCGAGCCGGATATTTTTTTTGAGGCGCTCGAAGGTGACGCGGCGCTTAGCAAGGTGAAGGTGATCGCTTACGGAGAATCGGACAGGGAGACCAGTGCCACGCGTTTTACGGCGTTCTTCAACAGCGAAATGAATTATTCTGAATTAAAGGATGCACTGAGGGGGATACTCTGATCGCGCGGAGGCGCGGGGCCGAGCTGCGGCGTGTGCGTGGCAGGCTCGCAAGAATGCAAATAGAAATGCAATCTCGCGCAAAGATTCTGTTTTCAGATACATTAGGATCGTGTTGCGGGAATTCAATGTTGAATGCCTTAAATTCAGAAAAACGAGGAGGTGCGAATGTTGGCATCTTGAAGTTGAGCAGTGAAATTTTGAAGCACCAACAGATTCTCTCGTTCTCAATCAAGGTATCGGTTACACTTCCATCGGACAGAAGAAGTCATAGATCCGGACGCGGTGAATGTCAAGGATACGCGACAGCGATTTTAGCGTGATATTAGCCTTTCCTTTCTCGATGCGCCAGTACTGTATTTCGGGCAGATTATAATGTTCCGCAAAATCTTTTATCGTGCTGAATCCCCTTTTCATCCTGAGTTCTGCGAGGCGTGCGCCTACGGCCGCCAGTATATTCTGAAAGGACCGATCGCCTGGCGATCGGCTCGTCGAGACTTTTCTAGTTTTCATTTCCGTCGCTTTTACCCTGTTAATGTCTAAAAGACTGTGCCCGCAGGGGGTTGAGGATCAACCGCAATTGCGCAAAGCCGGGGATGCCTGAGCGTGCCGAATGGTGGCGCAGAAGGTATGGAGGGCTGGTGCGTGAGTATCTGTTCGTATAACAACGGTTGGGCTATGTGTCGGATATTTTCGACCCCGCGGGTGTTTTCCACCAGGCCTGCTCCCGGGATCGCCCGGGTCATCGACGCCCGGTGGCGCGGCTATCGCAAAAGATAATGTCGGTTTGATTAACAGCCCGACTTCAGTACCACATCCCAGGGCACTGGCACGATTTTTTGACCACAGATCTCTTGGTCTGGAAGAAAAAAAACGTTGCAAGGATATTTTTTCTTTTCCTGTCAGACTGTATTTTTTAATTTATTTAATCCATGGTTCAATCGAGGAAGAAGAAGAATGTCGGAAGTGAAGGTCCGGACAAGGAACAAAATGACGAGAGCTCTCCCGTTGAAGCACATCGGAATATCATGACCGGCGCTCGTACAGAGGACAACCATACCTTCGACAGCCTCTTCGGAGAGGTTGAAGACTATGCCATCGTTTTGCTGGATCCCACGGGAAAGATCCTTTCATGGAACCGGGGAGCCGAGAAGATAAATGGTTATGCGGCGAAGGACATTATCGGCAAGAATTACCGTATCTTTTATACCGGAGAGGACAAACAGATCATCTTTTCGGAGAGACTGCTGGAGGAAGCGGGAACCAAAGGCAGAACGGATTACGAAGGCTGGCGTGTCAGACGCGATGGTTCCCGTTTCTGGGGCAGTATGACCCTTACAGCGCTGCACAATGCGGATGGAACTCTGCGGGGTTATCTGAAGATAACCCGGGACCTCACCGAAAGGAAAAGAGCCGAAGACAACTATAGCAACTTCATTGAGGAACTCAAACTTAAGAATGAAGAGCTGAAAAAAAGTGAAGAGCGGTATCACAACATGATCGACGAAGTTATGGATTACGCGATAATCCTGCTCGACAAGGATGGCAAGATTCTCGACTGGAACAAGGGCGCTGAAAAACTCAAGGGCTATACCAGTAAGGAGATCATTGGCAAGACTTTCAGGCTCTTCTATCCAAAGGACGAAAAGGAAGCCGGTGTACCAGACTTGTTGCTTGCCGAAGCCTCTGAAAAGGGAAGTATCACCCATGAAGGATGGCGCATCAGGAAGGACGGCACGAGGTTCTGGGGCAATGTCACCCTTACAGCGCTACATGACGCCAACGGTGAGATTATCGGTTTTTCAAAAGTCACGCGGGACCTCACACAGCGAAAGGTCGCAGAAGACAAGGTCGGTCTTGTGCTGGAGGAGTTGAGGCACATCAACGAGGAACTCAAGCAAAGTGAAGAACGATATCACCGCATGATCGCCGAAGTCCAGGACTATGCGATTATTCTCCTTGACAAGAATGGTGTTATCCAGAACTGGAATGCAGGCGCTGAGCAGATCAAGGGATACCAGTCATCCGAAATAGTTGGTGAGAACTTCAGGATATTTTATCCGGAACAGGATCGCAAGAACAACCTCCCTGAAAAATTGCTGGACATTGCCAGGAAGGAGGGCAAGGCAACGCAC
>CBFGXV010000335.1:0-4294 GCA_965652755.1 uncultured Chryseosolibacter sp.
AATTTCTGCGGTCAAAGAGTAAAACAGCAGGATACCTGAACGGCACCATCAACATCGGATACACGCGTGAGAGAAGGGCCGGTAAAGGAGAGAAGCTCTTGCTGAAAGGCGCGTCCGGCAACAACCTGAAGAATGTCGATCTGCAGATTCCCCTCGGGATGCTCACGTGTATCACAGGCGTTTCGGGCAGCGGAAAATCTACGCTGATCCATGAGACATTGTTTCCAATCCTGAATCAGAAATTCTATAACTCGCGCACAGAACCACTTCCCTATAAAAAGATCGAAGGGCTTGAACATCTTGATAAAGTCATTGAAGTAGATCAATCGCCGATCGGAAGGACGCCGCGATCAAATCCTGCGACTTACACGGGGGTATTCACGGAGATCCGCGACTTGTTTTCACAGCTACCGGAAGCAAAGATCCGCGGCTATAAGACCGGAAGGTTTTCATTCAATGTCAAAGGCGGCAGGTGCGAGACCTGTGAAGGTGCAGGTCTTCGGCTCATTGAGATGGAATTTCTTCCCGATATCCACGTCCCCTGTGAGTCCTGCAAAGGCAAGCGCTACAATCGTGAAACGCTCGAGGTTCGCTTCAAGGGAAAGTCGATCTCCGACGTTCTGGATATGACAGTTGAGGAGGCTGTTACATTCTTCGAAAATCAGCCGCGCATTCTCCGGAAGATCAAAACACTGGACGAAGTTGGATTGGGTTACATCTCTCTCGGCCAACATGCCACCACGCTCTCCGGCGGAGAAGCCCAGCGTGTCAAGCTCGCAACAGAGTTGTCCAAACGCGACACCGGAAAGACCTTTTACATTCTTGATGAGCCAACGACAGGTCTGCATTTCCAGGACATCGCACACTTGCTCGATGTCCTCCAAAAGCTTGTTGATAAAGGCAATTCTGTACTTGTGATTGAACACAATATGGATGTGATCAAGGCCGCGGATTTTATTGTTGACCTCGGCCCTGAGGGGGGCGCAAAAGGAGGACGTATTGTAGCAATGGGAACGCCGGAGGAGGTGTCGAATAACCCCGCGAGCTACACGGGAATATTTCTTAAGACTGAACTCACCCAGCGTAAATCATGAACGCAAGAACCAGGCAGTACCTTTTTGGACTGATCTTTATCGGGGTGGCTGTGTACCAGCTGACCATAAACGACATGCTCGAGTTTAGTCTCTATGGTCTCGCTGGTATGGCGTTTATCGTTAACGCACTGACAATGGAACCGCGATTTGTTTCCTACAAAAAGCCACTTGTAATATTCTCGTGGATCCTTATCGGCGCGACCGGGATCCTATTCTTGTACTTACTTCAGTTCAAATATTTATAAACGGTTCCGGGATTCATATCCTGTGACCTAACTTCAGGCGGCGTGAACAAAGAGAGACTTTACTGGACGATGCAGGCAGGAGGGTGGCTCCTGTACTTCCTCGTGCAGATATTCATCAGCATCATCGCTTCTGACGGCACGAGTTCTGACCGCGTCACGTTTCTTTTCTTTGAATCATTTCTCTGCCTGATGGTGACGCACATAGCGCGTCTCCTGCTGAAGCCGGGCGCGTGGCTTAACATCGGTGTTCCGCTGCTGATACTGCGGGTGGTCCTCACTGTAATGGTATTGGGGCTGATCCTTTTTTTCCTGCGTATCCCTCTGAGCTACCTGCTCGGGATGGTCGACCAGGACCTGACGATCTACCTGGAACGTATCTGGGGGTTGTCGTTCTTTTACTCTATCATTTTTTTCCTTTGGTATGTCCTGTATTTCACTTTCCATTATTTCAATGAGTATAACAAGAGCCTGAAATACGAAGCTTCGATGGTTCAGATCGAATTGAATAATCTGAAGTCCCAATTGAACCCGCATTTTATCTTTAACGCGCTGAACAGCATCCGGGCCCTGGTAGACGAAAACCCGCTAAAGGCCAAACAAGCGATCAACCAGCTTTCCAACATCCTGCGGAATTCCCTCGCCTCTGATAAAAAAGGCCTTACGAAATTTGACGAAGAGTTGAAGATTGTGAAGGATTATCTGGGTTTAGAGCATATCCGGTTCGAGGAGCGCCTCAAAACGGATTTCGATATCGACCCGGCATCCCATGAGTTTTATGTTCCTCCGCTGATGATCCAGACATTGGTGGAGAACGGCATTAAGCACGGGATCTCCAAACTTACAGCCGGTGGCCTGATCCAGATGAAAACACGGGTGGAGAATGAATGTCTCGTAATACGCATCCTCAACAGTGGCCGTTTGATCAACGGGGAGACGAAGCACAGATCTGGCCTTGGCATCAGGAATACCATCCAACGCCTGAAACTGATTTATGGCGACGAGGCTTCCTTTCGGATTGTCAATGAAAACGATAATTTTGTCCTGACAGAAATTGTAATACCTCAAAAACAAAAATATGAGAGCACTAATCGTGGATGACGAACGCCTGGCGCGTAAAGAACTAATGAAGCTGTTAGAGGAGCATCCGATGATCGAGGTTGTGGGGGAAGCCGTTAATGCCGAAGAAGCTTTCCAGATGATCAATGAACTCAATCCTGATCTGTTGTTCCTTGACATCCAGATGCCGGGAAAAACCGGGTTTCAGTTGCTGGAGATGCTTGATTCGGTTCCCCTGGTAGTGTTCACCACGGCTTACGACGAGTTTGCACTGAAGGCGTTTGAGGTCAACGCGCTGGATTATCTCCTCAAACCCATCCAGCCGGAGCGGCTTTCAGAAACGATAGCGAAGCTTTCGGAAAAGGAGCGGGCAAAGATTGTGGCAGAGCGTGGTCCGGAGAAGAAACTCGGTCTGAACGACCAGGTGTTTGTGAAAGACGGAGAGCGGTGCTGGTTTGTCAGCCTGAACAACGTGCGGTTGTTCGAGTCGGATGGCAATTACATCAAGGTGTATTTTGACAACAACCGCCCGATGATCCACAAGTCTCTCAATGCGCTGGACGAAAAGCTGGACGAGCGTGCATTTTTCCGCGCAAGCCGCAAACATATTGTCAACCTCAGCTGGGTTGAAGGGATTGAGTCATGGTTCAATGGCGGCCTTATGGTCAGGCTGCGGGGAGGAGACAAGGTAGAGGTAAGTCGTCGTCAGGCGGCGAAGTTCAAGGAGATGATGAGTTTGTAGGTCTCAGCCTGAGACAGCTTGATTTTGCTCATTGGCTCTTGAAAGAACAAACAGAAGTCTTTAAGGAAGTGCTTTTACACCCTTAATTCAGACAGGTTAAGGGCGAAACCGGGCAGCACAGGTTCGCCGAATAATTTGCCCTTCGGATGTTCGCTCGAGCTTGAAGCCCTTATTGTCTTCACAGAAATTTAAAAACTCCTGGTCGCTCATCCGCTCTATATACCTGCCTTTCAATGTCGCCGGAAGTATCATAGCCTTTAAATTTACGAAACGAATACAGTTTAAACAAAAGAGCCGGTTTTAACCGGCTCCCGTAATTTCCATTTATTCGCTTTTCTTCTCCTTCGGTTCCTTGGGAGCTTTGGTCTTCTTCACCTTGATGGTGAGTAGATCGCCTTTGCCCTCGTAGTCGGCCTGGATCGTACCACCTTCTTCGATCTCTCCCTTCAGGATCTCTTCTGCCACCGGATCTTCCAGGTATTTCTGGATGGCGCGGTTCAAAGGCCTTGCACCAAACTGGTGATCGTACCCTTTTTCTGCGAGGAAATCCTTCGCCTTGTCAGTGAGTTCGACATGATATCCGATCTGCGTGATGCGGGCGAACAACTTGCCAAGGCTGAGGTCGATGATCTTGTGGATATCCTGACGCTGCAGCGAATTGAAGACGATCACGTCATCAAGACGATTCAGGAACTCAGGGCTGAAGGCGCGCTTCAAAGCACTCTGAATGGTCGACTTCATCGCCTCCTCTTCGTTCTCGCGTCTTGCCGCGCTTGCAAATCCGATACCGGATCCGAAGTCTTTCAGATCGCGAACCCCGATGTTGGAGGTCATGATGATGATCGTATTCCTGAAATCAACCCTTCGGCCCAAACCATCCGTCAGGATCCCGTCGTCGAGTACCTGCAGGAGAATATTGAACACATCGGGGTGAGCTTTTTCAATTTCGTCAAGAAGAACAACTGAGTAAGGCTTGCGTCTCACCTTTTCGGTGAGCTGTCCACCTTCTTCGTAACCAACATAGCCTGGAGGCGCTCCCACAAGGCGTGATACAGAGAATTTCTCCATGTATTCGCTCATGTCAATCCTGATCAGCGCGTCTTCCTTATCGAACAGATAAGTGGCAAGCACTTTCGCCAATTCGGTTTTACCAACCC
>CBFGXV010000336.1:0-4292 GCA_965652755.1 uncultured Chryseosolibacter sp.
TATCAAAAAAAGAAGCCGGCTTCGTAGAGATCCGGTTCCTTGACGAAGAACAGGCGGTCACAGGTGATTCAAGCCATTCCTGGAAGGAGCTTGCGCTACAAAACGTACCGCGCGCGCTTGAGCGCCTACAGGAAAACGGGGCAGCATTGAAGGACATAGCGATCCTTGTGAGGAAAAACGACGAGGGACAACAGGTCGCCAGTTATCTTCTCCAATATAAGAACTCACCTGATGCCCGGCCGGGTTGCTCGTACGACGTGGTTTCCAACGAGTCTCTGCGCATAGACGGTGCAGCCTCTGTCAACCTTTTGTTGGGAGCGCTTCGGTACCTGCTGAATGCTGATGATTCAATAGCGCGCGCGCAACTGGGGTATGAGTTTGCAAGACTCAATGAGCCCGGTCGCGAACCATCGGAGATATTTGCCGTGAGCAATCAGGCAATTTTTGAACATAACCTCCCGGAGGCGTTTACAAAACGAAAACCCGCGCTGAAGAAGCTGCCGCTTATTGAGTTGACAGAGACGCTGATTGAAATATTTGAACTGGGAAAGATCACGGGTGAGCTGGTGTACCTGCAAACCTTCCAGGACCTCGTGCTTGAATTCAGCAACCGCGAGCGAAATGACCTCGCCGCTTTTCTGGAGTGGTGGGAAACTGTCAAGCATAAAAAAAGTATCCAGATCTCAGGCGAGGTGAACGCCGTGCAGATCCTGACGATCCACAAATCGAAAGGATTGCAGTTCAAGTATGTTGTGATACCATTTTGCTCCTGGAACATGGACCACGAAAAATGGCAGGCCCCGAATCTATGGGTAAAGTCAGCGGAAGGTCCTTTCGCCGGGGCCGGCTTTCTGCCAGTACCGTATGCAAAGAGTCTGGAGGAGACGTATTTCTCCGGCTATTACGCCGAAGAGCGCACCAGGATATACCTCGACAATCTTAATCTTCTCTATGTCGCATTCACGCGCGCTGAGTCCGGCTTGATCGTGTCAGCTCCCTCACCGGATACGAGGGGCGCGAAAGGAACGATCGCCGGATTATTGCATCAGAGCATTCAGGTGAATGACGATCTGCGCTCGCACTGGAAGCAGGAGCAGATGTTGTACCAGTCGGGGACATGGGATCCGGCGCAAGAAAACCCGAAGTCCGATTTGACGGCAATGCAATTGGGTGAATATCTTTCGTCAGGATGGAGGGAGAAGTTGGTTATCCGGCAGGCTGGAGCGGAATGGTTTGCGGCACCCGTGCATCGCGAAAAGGTCAGTTACGGCATTCACATGCACGCGGTTTTGTCGCGCATGAATTACGGCGATGAGATGGAAACAATGCTTGACCAGATTGTAAATGAAGGTCTGGTGAGCGAAGACGGCAAAGGTGCCTTAGAAGACCAGCTGAGGGGATTGCTTGCCAACCCGAAAGTCGCCAACTGGTTCAGCAGAAATTGGGAAGTGAGAACTGAGGTCCCTATTATCCTTCCCGGAGGTCAGGAGAACAGGATTGACAGATTGCTGATATCGGACAAAAAGGCGGTCATACTGGATTTTAAAACCGGAGCGCGAAAGAAAATTGACGAAAAGCAGGTGCTTGAGTACATGGATATTTTGAGGAAAATGAACTTTACCGAAGTGGAAGGTTATCTGCTTTACCTTTCAGAAAATGCGATCACAGAGGTCAGGCCGGGAGGCAAAGCGAAACTTGTTCAGAAACGAAAAGATATTGACCAGTTGGATCTGGGATTTTGAAAGCGGGGCCTGCTGAGATTAAAACAAATAATATGAAGACCTTCCTTGAGGAAGTTGCCGGTAAAATTTACAAGGATCACCAGAAACTGGAGAACGTGACCGTGGTGTTTCCAAACCGCAGAGCGACGCTGTATTTCCGTAAGCATTTGAGCGGACTCATCAACAAGCCGACATTCGCACCCAAAATCCAGACGATAGAGGATTTCTTTTCCAGGTATTCGAATCTTCAGATCCCGGACAAGCTGGTGCTCATTTCGGTCTTGTTCAAGGCTTATACAAAAGTGATGGATTCGGTACCTGCGGAATCTGATTCAGAAAGTATTGGTCAACTGGAGGAATTCTATTTCTGGGGCGAGATGCTTCTGCGCGACTTTGACGAGATCGACAAATATCTTGTTTCCGCCGAACAGCTTTTCAAAGACCTTAGCCACCAGAAGGAGCTCGATTCCAGTTTTGATTTTTTAACAGAGGAGCAGCAGGAATTTCTGAAAGGATTCTGGTCTAACTTCGACGTGGACCAGTCCGTGAACAAACGCCGGTTCCTGCGTATCTGGCGGCAGTTGTTTCGCGTGTATAGTCAGTTCAAGGATGATCTCGTTCAAAAGGGATTTGCCTATGAAGGTATGCTTCACCGCAGTGTTTCAGAAATGCTTAAAAATGAAGGACCGCAAAAGATCAAAGTAACAGGCCCAATTGTATTTGCCGGTTTCAATGCGCTCACGGCCGCGGAAGAAATGGTGATATCATTTTTTGTTGAACATTTTTCCGCCACGGTTCACTGGGACCTTGATGCGTACTATGTCAACAGCAAAGTACAGGAGGCTGGTCTGTTCTTCAGGGAATACCAGGGAAAACCGGTGTTGGGCAAGACATTCGATCAGGATATCCCTGCAAACTTTCAGGAAAAGATCCTTTCGCGGAAGGAAGTTCATCTCTTCGGCGCTGCACAACCTGTCGGCCAGGCGAAGGTCATGGCGCAGATATTGCGCGAACAAGTGTCCCGCGGACTCAATCCGGAGGAAACGCTGATTGTCCTCGCTGACGAAAAACTGTTGATGCCTGTACTGCACGGAATTTCGGGCAGTGTGGAGAAACTGAATGTTACGATGGGTTTTCCCCTGACGAGTACACCGCTTTTCAACTTCATTGAGCTGTTGCTCGATCTGCATATTACAGGCAAAGGTGATCATTTCAATCACAGGCAGGTTTTGGCGTTGCTTGGCCATCCCTATGTTGTTGCGGCCGATCCTGTATCCGCCAGCTCCAAACGAAAGGAGATCCTGAGACATAACTGGGTTCATATACCGAAAGGATTCCTCGCAACCGAGGTTGACTTTCACAGGATCATTTTTCAGGAAGTTGTAAAAACGGCCGGGACCCTGAGTATTTCCCTGCTTCATTACTTACAGGATATCGTTCGACACCTCGGAAGCCTTCAGTCGATCGGCGATTTTGATAAAGAGTACGCCTTTTATTTTCTGAAGTTCTTCAATTTGCTGGAATCAGTCCTGATCGAATCCGGCGGGCGTCCGGATGACGACACCGCCGGGGCCGGCGTGCGCAAGCTGAAGTCATTTCTTCGACTATTCCGTC
Source organism: uncultured Chryseosolibacter sp. (assembly GCA_965652755.1). Taxonomy (GTDB): domain Bacteria; phylum Bacteroidota; class Bacteroidia; order Cytophagales; family Cyclobacteriaceae; genus Chryseosolibacter. The sequence goes on from CBFGXV010000336.1 coordinate 3,336, forward strand.
AACTGGTCAAAGGACAGCGCATACCTTTTGCCGGAGAACCTTTAAGGGGATTGCAGGTGATGGGTGTTCTCGAAACGCGCAATCTTGATTTCAAGAACGTGTTTATACTTTCGCTGAATGAAGGGGCATTCCCATCTACCGGGAATAAAGGCTCTTACATCCCACACAACATCCGGAAGGCGTATGCCCTGCCAACGCTCGCGCATCAGGATGCGATGTACTCATACCTTTTTTACCGCACACTACAGCGCGCCGAGAATGTTTTTCTGTTCTATAATTCCGAGACCGATGTTCTCGGGCAGGGCGAAATGAGCCGTTATCTTCAGCAGTTACTTTTCGAATCCGGCTTGAACATTCACAAACATGTTTTGCATAATCCGATCCTTCCCAAAGGAATAACACCCGTCAGCGTTTCAAAGAACGCTGAAGTCATCAGGAATCTGATCAGGTTAAACGAGGGTAATGTTTATTTTAAGGGAATATCTCCCTCAGCGCTGAACAGCTACATTGAATGCAGGCTTCAATTTTATTTCAGGCATGTGGCGAAGATCAGGGAACCGGATGAAGTGGAGGAAGAACTCGACGCCCGCGTGCTTGGGAATTTTCTGCACGACGTCATGGAAAACTTTTATAAGGACCTGGCATTCAGAAAGGGGAACAAGGCTGTGGCGAAAGAAGATTTCAAACACGCCGGAAGGACCATTGATCTTTTGATCGATCAGGTCTTTATCAGGGCTTATAAGCTTGACCCGGGCAAACCAGTTGAATATGCAGGGCAACGTCTCGTTGTAAGAGAGATCGTCAAAAGATTCACGGCGCAGATCATTAAAATGGACGAAGCATACGCACCTTTTACCATGGAGGCGCTTGAACACCAGGGATTGACATATACGGTCAAAATTGACAGGCCTCCCTACGAGGTTACGCTGGGCGGTAAAGTCGACAGGGTCGACAGCA
>CBFGXV010000337.1:0-4280 GCA_965652755.1 uncultured Chryseosolibacter sp.
AAAGATTGAAGAGGCAAAAGCGGGTCTCGAGGAGGCCGTGAAGAGAGAACCCGATAACAAGACCTATCATTTTTATCTGGGCTATGTAAACAGCAAGCTGGAGAAATGGGAGGAAGCAAAGAAAAATTTCACTGAAGCACTGCGCGTTGATCCGTCCTATTTTGATGCGCAATACTATCTCGCACAGGTTTACCTCATCGATGCAAGCAAGATCATGGATCAGGTGAAGAACCTCGGCATTTCTGCCGCGGATAAGAAGAAGCAGCAAGAACTGGATAAGCTTCTGGTAGAGAAATACAAAGTAGCCCTTCCTCATTGGGAAAAGGCCGAGAAGCTCAAACCTAACGACATGGACGTTCTTGACCGCCTGAGGACTATCTATTACTACCTCGGCGATGATGCTAATGAAAAAAGAGTGAGTGCGAAGCTCAAGACCCTGAACGCCGAAGAATAATCAAACCGGCCAGATAATAAAAAGCCAGCTATATGCTGGCTTTTTTTTGTGATTGACCGCCTGTTTGGTTTATTTGACTATAAGAAACGCTTCCGCATGACAACAAACAAGATCAGAACAGCCTTACTTTCCTATGGGATGTCGGGCGAGGTATTTCACGGCCCCCTGCTCAATGCCCACGCGGGTTTCGAAGTCGTCAGTATCTTTCAGCGCAACCCGGACAAGCCCGCTAACCATTCGTTCCGCGTGGTAAAAGATGCAAAGGAAATTTTCAATGATCCGTCTATTGAGCTGGTCGTTGTAAACACGCCGAACGAAACGCATTACAGTTACGCGCTCGAAGCGTTGAAAGCGGGGAAAAATGTGATAGTAGAAAAACCCTTCACTGTAACCGTCCGGGAGGCTGATGATCTGATAGCGTTGGCAGCGGAGAAAAAGAAAATACTCACTGTGTTTCAAAACAGACGGTGGGACGCCGACTTCTTAACGGTCAGGAAGGTAATTGATGCCGGTCTGATCGGGCAACTTGTTGAGTGCGAAATTCATTACGATCGTTTCAGAAATTACATCGAACAGAACACGTGGAAGGAAGTAGCAAAGCCCGGCACTGGCATCCTTTACAATCTCGGGTCGCATCTACTCGACCAGGCATTGGTACTGTTTGGCATGCCGCGTTATCTGGATGCACGCCTTGGCATCCAACGCCCGGGAGGTGAAGTGGATGATTTCTTCGACATCCGCCTGGAATACGATGGCTTCTTTACAATTCTCAAGTCCAGTTATCTGGTGCGGGAACAGGGTCCAAGGTTCATTCTGCACGGCACGCAGGGATCATTCATAAAGGCTGGCATCGATCCGCAGGAGCAGGCGCTTAAAGACAAAAAGACCCCGGGCACACAGAACTGGGGTGCCGAGGAAAAGGAGTGGTGGGGCAAGCTTAATACGTCGGTGGACGGTAAACATATAGAAGGGCCTTATGAAACCGTTCCCGGAAGCTATCTGAGCTTTTACAACAACGTCTTTGAAGCTTTGCGGGAAGGAAAACCGCTCGCCGTAAAAGCCGGGGAGGCCCGGGATGTTATACGTCTCATAGAGGCGTGCCGGGAGAGCATTCGCACGCGATGTGCCGTTAAAATTTAAACGACAATCACAGCCATCAAAACCCAGCTATCTTTAGGCTTTTCTTTATATATTGAAGGCCTTAATCAAACATCTGCCTGCGGTGCGATGTACCCTTTGCGGGGACAGCACCCTTGTTCCTTAACACTACAACAATTCTGCTGATGACCGGTAAAAAACTAATCCTGATTATTTCTTTCTTCGGTATTTGCTTCGGCGCACACGCGCAGGAAAAATGGACAACGCTCTTCAACGGCAAAGACCTTTCCGGATGGAAACAACTGAACGGGAAAGCGAAGTACGCTGTGACAAACAAGGAGATCGTCGGAACGACAGTGCATGGCCAGCCGAACTCATTCCTTGTAACCGAGCAGGAGTACGGTGACTTTATCCTTGAGCTTGACTTCAGGCTCGATGCCGACATGAATTCGGGGGTCCAGTTCAGAAGTGAGACGAAACCAGACTACCGCGATGGGCGCGTTCACGGATACCAGATGGAAATCGATCCGTCCGCGCGCGCATGGACTGGCGGGGTCTACGATGAATCACGCCGCGGCTGGCTGTATCCGCTGGAGTACAATCTGCCGGGAAAGAAAGCATATAAACAACGCGATTGGAACCGCGCGAGGATTGAATGTATCGGTAATGTGATCCGGATTTGGATCAACGGTATCCCTACTGCTCACCTCGTCGATGAACTTACGCCGAAAGGGTTGATCGCCCTCCAGGTGCACTCAGTTCAGAAACCTGAAGAGTCTGGTCAGCAGGTGCGATGGAGGAACATCCGCATACAAACACAAAACCTGAAACCTTCCCCGCCTGACTCTATTTTTGTTGTCAACCTGGTGCCGAACACGCTTTCCACTCAGGAAAAACACAATGGTGTGAAACTCCTGTGGGACGGACATTCGGGTAGTGGCTGGCGCGGCGCATACAAGAACACGTTCCCCGCAAAGGGCTGGCAGATCAGTGAGGGCACGCTCAGTGTCATGCCCTCGGACGGAGCTGAGTCGGAAAATGGCGGAGACATTGTTACGGAAGGAGAATACGGTGCGTTTGACCTTCAGTTCGAGTTTCGGCTGGCCGAGGGCGCCAACAGCGGCGTGAAATATTTCGTCACCGAAAGCGAGGGGAACAAAGGATCGGCTATCGGCCTTGAGTATCAGATCCTCGATGACGCGAGGCATCCGGACGCAAAGGAAGGCGTGGTTGGGAACCGCACCATCGCTTCGCTCTACGATCTTATACCATCCATAAAGATAACACGGGACGCGCGCCCCATAGGAGCGTGGAACTCCGGCCGCATTGTCGTCTATCCTGATAACCGCATAGAACATTGGCTTAACGGCTACAAGGTTGTGGAATACCAGCGCGGTACACCGGTCTACAACGCCCTGGTTGCACGTAGCAAGTATGCGAAATGGGAAAACTTCGGAATGGCCGAAAAGGGCAGGATACTTCTTCAGGACCATGGCGACCAGGTGTCTTTCCGCAGCATCAAAATCCGTGAATTAAAATAGTTTCTTTAATTTAATCATAGCGAAATGAAAAACTCCAGACGGGATTTCATCAGGAAGACTGCGTTGGTTACGGCAGGAGCCTATGTCGGCTCTTCGGCCTTCAGCGCAAAAAGTTACGGCCGCATTCTCGGTGCGAATGACCGGATACGCGTTGGTGTTATCGGATTTTCAGACCGTTTCAGAGGCTCGTTGCTTCCCGCCTTTCTATCGAATTACAAAGAATACAACTTCGATATCGTGTCTGTTTCTGATATCTGGAAGCTGAGACGCGAGGCGGGCAAAGCCCTTCTTCAGGAAACATTCGGGCACGATGTAAAGACTTACAGAAACAATGAAGAACTATACGACGCGAAGGAGGCAGATGCGGTGATAATCAGCACCGCGGATTTTCAGCATGCGCTTCACGCCATCGAAGCGGTGAAGGCCGGGTGTGATGCATACGTAGAGAAACCTTTTGCCGAGACAATGGAAGACAACCGTGCTGCGCTGAAGGTGATCAAAGAGTCGAAAAAGATCATTCAGGTGGGCTCGCAGCGGAGGAGTGGTGAGAACTATCACGCAGCGGCCGATTTTATCAAGGCAGGCAAGTTTGGTCCGATCACGATGGTTGAGCTTACATGGAATGTCAACCAGCCCGGCCGTTGGAGACGACCGGAATTGGTTGCCAGGATGCGCGAAGAGGACACGGACTGGAAACGTTTTCTGATGAACCGCCCTGTCGAGAAATTCGACGCGCGCAAGCATCTTGAATACCGATTGTTCTGGCCTTATTCCTCGGGCCTGCCCGGCCAATGGATGAGTCACCAGATTGATACCGTACATTGGTTCTCAGGGCTGAAACACCCGCGGAGCGTCGTGGCAAACGGCGGCATCTACGCCTGGAAGGACGGAAGGAGGAACTGGGATACGATCACGGCGGTGTTCGACTATGGACCATCTGACAAGCCTGAGGATGGATTCCAGGTTACGTTTGCATCGCGCATGCACAACGGGTCGGATGACCCAAAGGAGATCTATTATTCGAATGGCGGCAAGCTCGATCTGAACACAAATATGGTTTCACCCGAGGGTGGGTTGTCAGAAAGGCACGCAAAGGCAATGAACATGCAGGCCAACCTGCTGCCGGAAATGGGCATCGCAGATGCGTCTATCCGCACCGTTGCAACCGCGAATACCGGAGGGGACAA
>CBFGXV010000338.1:0-4278 GCA_965652755.1 uncultured Chryseosolibacter sp.
CGAAATGTAAGAATGGCGGAAGGTTCCACACCTATGAGCGGTGTCTCATGCGTGATACGGTCTTTGAACAAGGCGACATTCTTACGCGCAAGGCTTCGCGCCTCTTCAAGAAGCCCTTTGGAAAGGAAACTTCTCCCTGATTCATAATGGTCGAGAACTTCTATGCGGTAGCCCAGTCTGTCGAGGAGCTTAATAGTTGTGATGCCGATCTCAGCCTCGTTATAGTTCAGCAACTCATCTATAAAAAGATAAATTGTTTTCACTGGTGTTTTCACTGTGGGCTTGAAGTCCTGCTTATACCACTTCCTCCAATGAACGCGTGAAATATGTGGCATACTTCGTTTGGGTGCGAACCCGATCAGCTTCTTGACAAACCCGCCGATTGCCGCGTTGTCAAAAATAAGATTGTAAGCCCATGGGAAAGTGTAGGCAAGCTTCATCCCGAGTGCAAAATTGCCGATCATCCGGTTCCTGAGCGGAACACCTTTTTCCTTGTAGTACTGGTACTGCCATTCCTGTTTCAGCTTGGCCATGTCAACATTGGAGGGGCATTCTGATTTACACCCCTTGCAGCTGATACACAAGTCCATTACTTCGCCGATCTCCTCGTGTGCGAATGGATTGGATTTGCCGGATCGCGTGATCATTTCCCTGAGGATATTGGCCCGCGCACGCGTGGTGTCTTTCTCGTGACGCGTAACCATGTAGCTGGGACACATTGTTCCCCCGCTTAATTCAGTCTTGCGGCAATCACCCGAGCCGTTGCATTGCTCAGCCGCGCGCAGAATTCCCTGGTTGTCTGAAAAGTCAAGGATCGTGTCGTATTGTTTTGTGATCTGATCGCGCTCGAAGCGGAGATTTGTATCCATCGGCGGTGTGCCGACGATCTTGCCCGGATTAAAAATATTTTGCGGGTCCCATACGCGCTTGAGCTCTTTGATGAGCTCATAATTGTGCTGACCGATCATCAGCGGAATGAATTCCCCGCGAAGTCTTCCATCTCCATGTTCCCCGCTGAGCGAGCCGCGGTATTTCTTCACGAGCGCGGCCGTGTCCTCGGCAACAGCCCTGAAAAGCTTCACACCCTCCCTTTGCTTCAGGTTTATGATAGGCCTTAAATGAAGCTCACCGGATCCTGCGTGGGCATAGTGTACACTGTACAGCCCGTGCTTCTTCAGCATTGCGCCAACGTCGGCGATATACGCAGGGAGGTCATTGACGTCCACGGCCGTATCTTCGATCACGGGCACTGGTTTCGGATCGCCCGGCACGTTTGACAACAATCCCAGGCCCGCCTTGCGAAGGTTCCATACTTTTTTGATATCCTCTCCCCCCACGACCGGCCAGGAGTATCCGAGATTGTGAGTTTTCAGATCGTTGATCAGCGCTGCAGCATCTGCGATCACTGACTCTTCGCTCGCCCGGGTCAGCTCCGCGACCAGAATGGCCTGAGGATCGCCTTCAATGAAGAACCTGTTTCCTATCTGCCCGATGTTGCGTTTTGTAGCTTCAAAAACATAATGGTCCATCAACTCAACTGCGGAGGGCCGGTGGTTCAGCGCCACCAGATTCGCGCGCAACGATTCGTCGATGCTGTGGCAATGAATGCAAACAAGTCTTTTATGCGGCGGCTCGAGTGGCGTCAGGCGGATGCGGGCAGAAGTTATAAAAGCCAAAGTCCCCTCGGATCCGGCAATGAGGCTGCTGAAGTTAAATGGCTCACCATCGGGCCTGAATGGCTGCATACGCGCGAGCATATCGATCGCATAACCCGTGTTGCGGCGCACGATGCTTGTCTTTGGAAATTCCTTTTCAATCTCGCGAACGTTGCCGGGATCTGAAAGAACGCTGTGAATATGCTGATAAAGTTTCGTTTCAAGACTGCCATCCGTATTGGCTATTTTGGCAGAGAATTCATTATTCGAGAGCGGGCAAAATGTCACCTTACTCCCATCGGAAAGGAAGCCTGTAACCTCCAGAAGATGCTCACGCGTGCTGCCGTAAACCACAGAATTGGATCCGCACGAATTGTTTCCGATCATGCCGCCGATCATGGCCCGGTTGGCCGTGGAGGTTTCTGGCGCGAAATAGTAACCGTGCGGCTTGAGATACTTGTTAAGGTCATCGCGAACGATGCCAGGCTCAACCAGGGCTGACCGGTCAGCCGTGTTGATCTCTATGATTCGGTTAAATGACCTCGAGACGTCGACCACGATGCCAGCGCCGACGACCTGTCCGGCGAGAGACGTACCTGCCGTGCGTGGAATCAGGGACGTTTGGTTCTCGCTGGCAAAGCGTATAAGTCTTGCAATATCCTCCTCTGACTCCGGAAAGGCAACGGCCATAGGAATCTCCCTGTACGCAGAAGCATCAGTGGCGTATAACCTTCTCGTGGTTTCGTCCGTGTAAAGCTGCCCCTCCAGCGATTCCTTCAATAAATGGAAGTTCATAGGGGCCAAAAATAAATATTTGAAACCTTCGGAGGAGCAATTACGGCGAATTTATTAGAGCTCACCTGGTTGTATAAAACAAAAAAAGGTGCCACCGTTACGTGACACCTTCCTATGTTCAGCCTACTTTAATGTTGCCCGAACTACTAACTACTACTAACTACCATTAACTACTACCTATACTACCTAAAGTGAATAATTATTGTTGTTCGGTCTCTGTGCTGCTATTATCAGCCTGATCAGTGGTAGACTGTTCTGCTTCAGTTGACTCCGTTGAAGACTCGTCAGTTGCTGATTGATCAGGAGCTGACTCGTCAGTTGCTGACGGATCAGCAGGAGTTGACTCAGTGGATTCCGCATCGCGATAGTTTGAATTATCGGCTTTGTCATGCTTACCTTTTTCGAGTTCATTACCATCACGGTCAAACTTCACCTTTTTGGTTTCAGTTCCTTGTTTGAGTTCCACGATGTACATTTCCTGATTGGACTCATCCATTTTCTTATAGGCGTTGCCTACTGTCCATCCTGAAAAATCCTGAGACTCAAGCTTTGCCGATACAGCATCAGGTAGTTCGCTCACCGCGATCTGCTGTTTTTCCTGATCCTGATCCTGCGTTGTTGTTTGTGTCTGGCTGGGTGTCGTGCTCTGCTGATCCTGAGCTACTACTAATGACGCTCCTCCGAACATCAAACAAACTGCTAACAATATCCTTTTCATAATTTCATTTCTTTTAGTTGAACATAAATTGATTTCCCCTGTCCTTTTGCTAACGCCATACCAGACGAACCGTCAATATGCTAATGCACTAGTTTTCAGGTAGCTGGACGTGCCAGTTCTTTTAAGCGGCGGTCACCCTTGTAGGATTATTCCACACCGTGGGTCATGGCGTGCCCAAAAAGGCGCGCCATGACCGGCAATATCGTGTCCGGTGTGGTTTTTTTAAGGATCGATATAGTGAAGCGGGCGTCGAAGCGAACGCTGGACATAGGAGTGCGCAGGGAGCAGTTAACGTCTGTGGGCCGCTTCGATCAAGCCTTTGATATAGCCAATGGCAAACAAGGTCCCATACTCGCTGTAACCGGGGTGTTCGTTTGAGTCGCCTGCAACAGTCGGAACATGGTCCGGACGCATGGGACCTTTGAAGCCGACTTCGAAATATGTTTTCATCGCCTCATACATATCCGTCTTGCCCTCGTCGTGAAAGGTCTCTTCGAAATTCGATCTGTCACCCCGGATATCGCGGAAGTGTACAAAGAATATTTTCTTGCGCTTTCCGAAATATTTTATCACACCGGGAATGTCTTCACCCATCGTCGCAAATGTACCTTGACAAAGTGTAAGTCCGTTGTTCGGGCTGGGGACGAGATCGATCAAACGTTTGAATGCATCTGCAGATGTCATGATCCTGGAAATTCCACGGATGGCGGATACCGGTGGATCATCGGGATGCAGGGCGAGTTTGATCCCGCTCTTTTCAGCTTCGGGTACAACAGCCTTGAGAAAATATTCAAGGTTCTTCCACATTGTATCGTGTGAAACTTCACCGTGTTCCGTAAGCGGAAGATTCCTGATTGCCTCATGATCGAACGCCGTAACCAGCGCATCTCCCCTGCCCTTTCGTTCAAAATCAGTGCGCGCCCAGTTGATTACCGGCATCCAGTTATAACAAAGGATGTTGACGTTGATGCGGGCCATATTCCGCATGAGGGTGATGAAGTTCTCGATCTCTTCATCCCTTCCGGCGATGCCGACCTTCGCCTTGTCAAGAGGCGGCGTACCCTCGAGGACTTTCCATTGCATGCCGCGTGTGGCATATGCTTCCTTCAC
>CBFGXV010000339.1:0-4276 GCA_965652755.1 uncultured Chryseosolibacter sp.
CGCGCTCCACTTATATTCTTAACCGCGGCGCTTATGATGCGCCAACTGAAAAGGTCGCACCAGGCACTCCTGCGGCCATGATGGAATTCCTGGTTGATCTTCCAAAGAACCGTTTAGGTCTCGCGAAATGGCTCATTCATCCCGAACATCCGTTAACCGCGCGGGTTGCCATCAACCGTTACTGGCAAATGATCTTTGGACAGGGTCTTGTCAGATCGTCAAATGATTTTGGCAACCAGGGCGAGCTTCCAAGCCACCCCGAGCTTTTGGACTGGCTTGCAGTCGAATTCAGAGAATCCGAATGGAATGTTAAAAGGATGATCAAGCTGATGGTCACATCTTCCATCTATCAACAATCTTCCCTCGCTACGAAAGAATTAATTGAAAAGGATCCGGACAACGTATGGCTTGCCCGTGCACCAAGTTACCGCATGCCAGCTGAAATGATCCGGGATAATGCATTGGCCGCAAGCGGCTTGTTGGTAAGAACCTTGGGCGGGCCCAGCGTGAAACCCTATCAACCGGAGGGTCTTTGGGAGGAACTGTCAACGGCTAACGTTTACAAACAGGATACTGGACGCAACTTGTATCGCCGTAGTCTGTATACTATTTGGAAACGAAGCTCTCCACCGCCGTCGATGATAAATTTCGATGCTTCAACAAAATTTGTCTGTACGGTAAAACGACAAACCACGAATACGCCGCTGCAGGCATTGGTCCTGTTAAATGATCCTCAATACATAGAAGCATCGAGGATCCTGGCAGAGAAGATGATCAGGCAAGGCGCCGATGATCTGAAAAAACAAATTGAGTATGGGTTTAAAGCGATGACCAGCAGAAATCCTGACGAGGTGGAGTTCAGGATATTGCTTGACCTATACAAAGCAGAGTTAAAAGCTTTTGAGCAGTCACCCGGAGCTTCTGACAGTTTGTTAAATACAGGTGAATTTGCCAGGGACTATAGCCTGGTCGCAAACAAGGCAGCCGCACTTACTGTGGTGGCAAACGCGCTGGTGAATTATGATGAAGCCGTTTATAAGCGCTAGGTGCTCATCTGCAATATTGGATGATGGCGCCTGGGAGAGAAATAGAACAGACGATATTCGGGCTGAAAAAAAATGGCAATGACGGGCGAACGAGTCCCATACGGTTGTAAAGTTGCCATCAAAGTTGGTGGAGTTATCGACATTTGAAAGTTTTAACAATGGATCTCTTACATAATCAGAACATTGATCGCCGTGACTTTTTAACGAAGACGAGTTTAGGGCTTGGCAGTATGGCCTTGGCCTCTCTGCTCTCTCCTTCGAGTATCTTTGCGCAAATTTCGGGAAAGAACGAGAGAGGTGCGCTCACAAACTTCCATTTCGCGCCCAAAGCGAAGCGTGTCATCTACCTTTTTCAGAGTGGCGGTCCGTCACAGATGGAGCTTTTTGATTATAAGCCGAAGCTCAACGAAATGGTGGGTCAGGAATTGCCTGCATCTGTCAGAGGTGAACAACGCCTTACAGGTATGACCTCTAGTCAGAAATCATTTCCATTGGCCGGTTCCGTATTTAATTTTAAGCAGCATGGAAATGCAGGGGCGTGGGTAAGCGAGTTGATGCCTCACACCGCGGCGATTTCTGACGAGCTTTGCTTCATAAAATCAATGTATACGGAAGCGATTAACCACGATCCTGCCATTACATTTTTTCAATCGGGCTCGCAGCAAAATGGCCGACCTTCGCTGGGTTCATGGGTCAGCTATGGTCTGGGTAGTGACAACGCAAATCTTCCTGCTTTTTGTGTTTTACTTTCCAGAGGAAAACAGGGTGATCAGCCATTGTATTCAAAGCTTTGGGGCAGTGCATTTCTTCCTTCCCGACATCAGGGTGTTCAATTCAGATCGGGTAAGGATCCTGTGCTTTATTTGAATAATCCTGCGGGGTTCGCCCCGACCAGCCGGCGTAGAATGCTGGATGCGTTAAGACACTTGCATGAAATTCAGTATGATAAAGTTTTGGATCCGGAAATTAATTCGAGAATAAGCCAATACGAAATGGCTTACCGCATGCAGACTTCGGTGCCTGAAACGATGGACATCTCCAAAGAGCCGGAATACATATATGAGATGTATGGACCTGAATCCCGCCAGCCCGGTAGTTTCGCTGCGAATTGTCTGCTGGCCCGCAGACTTGCTGAACAGGATGTAAAGTTCATCCAACTCTACCATCAGGGATGGGACCAGCACGGCAACCTGCCTCGCGACATCCAGGTTATGAGCAAAAGTGTAGATCAACCCTCGGCAGCTCTGGTCATGGATCTGAAGCAAAGAGGCCTGCTCGACGATACGTTGGTAATATGGGGTGGAGAGTTTGGTAGAACCAACTACTCACAAGGAAAACTATCAAAAGACAACTACGGCCGGGATCACCACCCCCGCTGTTTCACTATGTGGATGGCAGGAGGAGGCGTCAGGCGCGGAATGAGCTATGGAGAAACCTGTGACCTGGGATATAATATCATAAGCGACCCGGTTCATGTGCATGATTTCCAGGCAACGTTATTGCATCTCATGGGGGTGGATCATGAAAGATTGATCTACAAACATCAGGGACGCCGTTTCCGACTCACGGATGTAGCAGGTAAAGTCATTCATGATATTTTAATTTGAAAAGGATTTGGTACGTATTAGTTGTTATCTTCAATGTTGCGACGTACAGATAGAAAAATAAACTCAAAAATTACAGACTTTGGAGACAGAGGTATCTGACATCATATTTTTCTTCGGGAGGTTTCATCCGATAGTTCTACATTTGCCCATAGGCGTGTTGTCCCTTGCTTTCTTGCTGGAGGTTCTCTGCAGGTTTAAGAACTTTACACAGTACCGACCGGCTGTGTCTTTGACTTTGTGGATAGGCTCCGCATTTGCTGTGATCACTGCAGCATTCGGTTATATGCTGGGGATGGAAGGCGGGTTCGACAACGAGTTGTTATCCATCCATCAGTGGACAGGAATTGGTGTCGCTGTCTTATCGATCATAACGCTGATATTCTATGATCAATCCCGGAAACATAAATCTGTTGCTTTCCACAATGCATACTTATCGTCAATTACGGGTACGGTTATCCTGATGGCGGTTGCTGGCCATTATGGTGGAGCGTTAACGCACGGTTCTGATTATCTGACGGAGTTCATGCCTGATGCTTTGCGCACGATGACAGGACTTCCTCCGAATGAAAAAAAGGAATTCAGGAAGATTGTTAATTTGTCTGAGGCCGTTGTGTACCATGATATCGTTTATCCCATCCTCGACAAAGGCTGTGTGTCCTGTCACAACGAAAGGAAAAGTAAAGGCGATTTGAAATTGCATACCGCCGAAGGCTTACTAAAGGGTGGCGAAAACGGACCAGCTTTCGTCGCCGGATCCCCGGAAGAAAGCAGTATAATGAAGAGGCTTTACCTTCCGGAATCGCATGATGATCACATGCCGCCGAAAGGTAAACTTCAACTTAGTAGTGACGAGATAAAGTTGCTTTCCTGGTGGATAAGGGAAGGAGCTCCGTTTGACAAAAAAGTGTCGGAGTTAAAGGTCGATCAACCCTTACAGTTGGTCCTTAACACGCTCGTTGATGCTGATGCAAATAAAAGTGCCGTGGAAAAGCTGCTTGATGGAGATGTTAATCCTGCGGATTCGCAGGTGGTTCATAACCTGCAGGCTAAGGGGTTGCGTATTGCTCCATTGAGATCAGAAGTTCACTGGCTCAAGGCGAGCGCGTCTCAAAACCTTTCGGCCGATTCATTGGGAAATGATTTAGTCGCTTTGGCGGAACAACTTACCTGGCTGGACCTGGGTGGAAGCGCCACCACCGATAAGGCGCTAGCCAATTTCGGTTCATTTAAGAATCTGACCCGGCTGCATCTCGAACAAACGAAGATCACTGACGAAGGTCTGAGTTACCTGAAGGAGCTCTCATATCTGGAGTATCTGAACCTGTATGGCACGGCCGTGAGCGACAAGGGTATCATAGGACTGGCCGGCTTGAAAAATCTGAAAAGGCTGTATGTTTGGCAAACCAATGTCACACCTGAAGGGGCTAGTCGACTTCAGCAGGAATTGCCCGGGCTTGAAGTGAACTTAGGCATTCCGGCTATGATGAGTAAACATCAGAGAACACGTTGAAGCATAAAATCATTTTCCTGATGTTGAATGGAGAAATGGCATACCTTGGGGACATGTGCGGTGAACGTTCTGTCGTGATCGCTTCGATCTCATTCGCGTGATTTGCGAAAAAA
>CBFGXV010000340.1:0-4267 GCA_965652755.1 uncultured Chryseosolibacter sp.
ACCTTAATAAAAGTGAAGAGGTGTATGTGTATGGCCAGACATCCGGAATTTTTCCATAAAGACGCAGGGCCGGATGCTCCCGGGTGGGTCGATACAATTACGTTGCCCGCAGAAAGCGCGAACCGCGAAATTGAATATATCCTGTGCAACAACAAGGCAACGCTTCTGTATCTGAACAACCTGGGCTGCATTGAGCTTAATCCTTGGAATTCGCGGATCTCAAAACTCGATCATCCCGACTATATGGTGATGGACCTGGACCCTTCCGACAACAATACCTTCGGGCAGATCATTGATACAGCACAGGTTGTAAAAGAAATCCTCGAGAAGGCGGGCGCTCCGTGCTATTGTAAAACATCCGGAGCTACGGGCCTGCACATATATGTTCCGTTAAAAGCCAGGTATACTTACGATGAGATCCGGGACTTTGCGGAATTGATTGCAAAGCTCACCGAGGAACAGCTGCCCGACAGTACGACGACGGAACGTTCCCTCAGTAAACGCAACGGGCGTATCTACCTCGATTACCTGCAGAACAAGAAAGGGCAGACACTCGCATCAGTGTACAGTGCCAGACCAAAACCAGGTGCGACAGTATCCACACCGCTATTGTGGAAGGAAGTCAAACATGGATTGCATCCCTCACAGTTCAACATTCTCAATCTCGGAGCGCGCCTGGACAAAGTCGGCGACCTGTTCAGCGGCGTACTGAAGGAAAAGATCGACCTTAAAAAATGTTTGAAAAACCTGGAGGGATGACCCGGTATGCGAAGGCCTGTAAGACAATAACAAATGATATCTAACGAAAATAAAAAAAATGGAACATCGCGATACAACACTACACGGCCTGGATAAAGGGATCAGTACATCCGGGTCGAACATTTCATATTGGCTCGACTCTGTTGAGTCGATACGCTTCACTCCACTGGCCTCTAATCTAAAAACGGAAGTAGTCGTGGTGGGCGGCGGGATTGCAGGTCTGAGCGTTGCATACTGCCTGGTGAAGGCTGGTAAAAAAGTTGTTGTTGTGGAAGATGGATTTATCGGCAGCGGTGAATCCGGACGCACAACGGCACACCTCGTCAATGCCCTGGATGATCGCTATTCGGAGATCGAACGCGTTCTGGGTGAAGAGAACTGCAGGCTGGCCGCGGAAAGCCATACCGAGGCGATCAATTTTGTCGAACAGGTCGCGCGGGAAGAAAATATCGACTGCGAATTCCGGCGACTGGACGGCTTTCTGTTTCTGCATCCTACGGATGACCGCTCGACGATCGACGATGAATTCGTTGCCACGAATAAATACGGAATCAGGACTGAAAAGATCGAGGGCGTTCCCGATGTAGCGGATGAAACCGGCATTTGCCTGCGCTTCCCAAACCAGGCACAGTTCCATCCCATGAAGTATCTGAAAGGGCTGGCTGAGTTCATCGTACGCAACGGTGGGTCTATTTACACGGAAACCCGGATCGAGAACATCGGAAAAACCGGCGTGAAGTCCAAACATTTCAGTATCGATGCCGAACACATCGTGGTGGCAACGAACTCGCCCGTCAACGACTGGGTGACGATGCATACAAAACAACACCCTTACCGCACGTATGTGATCGGTGGGTTGATCCCAAAGGATTCGATCCGGCCCGGCCTCTGGTGGGATACCGGAAACATTAAATCTGAATGGGTCACAGATCCGTACCACTATGTAAGACTACAGCCGTACGACGAAACGCATGATCTTCTCATCGCGGGGGGCGAAGACCATAAGACCGGACAGGCAGACAAGGAACACATCGAAGAAGAACAACGGTATGGGCGTCTCGAAAGATGGACGCGCAAACATTTCCCCTCTATGGAAAAGATCGTTTATCACTGGTCCGGACAGGTGCTGGAGCCGGTCGACATGATGGCCTTCATCGGAAAAAATCCCGGGGACAAAAACATATACATTGCTACGGGTGATTCCGGAAACGGCATGACCCATGGAACAATCGCAGGTATGCTGATCAGTGATCTGATCCTTGGACGTAAGAATCCCTGGGAAAAACTGTACGACCCATCAAGAATAACCCTGAGATCGGTTCCGGAGTTTCTCAACGAGGTTGGCAACATGAGCGTTCAGTACCTTGACTTTTTTCAGGCGAGCGAAGTAAAGTCACTGGATGAGATCAAACCCCGTGACGGCGCGATCGTAAACATCAGGGGAAAAAAGGTAGCGGTCTACAGGGACGAGACCGAGGGCCTTCACGCATTTTCGGCGATCTGTCCGCACATGGGTTGTGTTTTACAATGGAACGGGGATGAGCATTCGTTTGATTGTCCATGTCACGGCTCCCGCTTCACGTGCCAGGGTGTTGTCGTCAACGGTCCCGCGAAGAATGATCTTTCCAGGATGCAGCTCAGGAAGAAAACTGAGTAATCGTGAGTCGTGAGTCGTCAATGGTGAGTGGTGAGTGGTGAGTGGTGGATCGTCAATCGGATCGTGCTGCTTGACGGTTCGTGCATTTGACTAAGGGCGTTCCCTTCGCACCTATGCTTCCGAGTTCCGAGTAAGCGTATTTTGACCGTCTCAGGTCAGCGCAATGATGAGATCAACGTGATGGACCTCAATCCGCACGCACTACTCACGACTCACGACTCACGACTGACGATTGTTACTTCACAAGCTGCAGCCAGCTTTTGCATGTTCCGTGACCTTCCACGTCGACTTCGTAATAATATGTACCGGGTGCGAGGCCCTCTCCGCTCCAGTCATACTTATAGTCATTGGTTTCGTATACCGTTCGTCCCCATCGGTTATAAACGGTGATTGAGACCCGGTATCCAAAATCGGCGGGAGTCATCCCATCTTCGGCGCCGTAACGGATGGTGAACACATCATTGTGATCCGCTTTTCCGGGAGTGATCACATTGGGGATGAACATCTCGAATACCGGTATGGCTACTGTCTGTTCAAAGACGCAGAATTCCCGCTGTCCGATCAGTCGTACATCGTACACGCCATCTTTTTCAAAAAAGTGCGCATCGTTTGGATTGTCGCTCACTGTTCCATCGCCGAAATCATAAAAGATGCGATCGTCATTCTGAAGGCTGTCTGTGAGATTCCGCACGGCGATCTGAGGACGCACGTTACAATCCGGAAGTCTGTTCCACTCGAACTCTGGAGTGATCGCAGGAACCACATTCAGCTGAACCGTATCACGACGGTAGCATCCGTTCTTTTCCTGTAGCACAATGTAGTAAGTGGTAGTGTCTTCAGGAGCAACCACCGGGGAAGCCTCTTCGCTGGTGAATGCAAAATCTTCACTTCGCCAGAAATAATTGGCAGCTCCCGCTGCCTTCAGCTGATATGAGTCGCCGAAGCACATATCATCGTCATCCTGGATGGAAGATTCTGCGCGGAACACATTAACGATGACCGACGTTCTGTCAACTACCTGGCAGGTGCCCTGATCGATCGCCTCGAGCGTGACCCGATATTGCCCTGGATCTTTGTAGTCATGCACAATGAAAGCGGTATCGGGCGTGGACATTGTTGTTCCATCGCCAAAGTCCCAATGAAATATTTCACCTCCTGTGCTCATGTTTTCAAACCCGAGCTGGTTGGGAAGGCAGACTACTTTTAACCCCGGCATGTCGCGGTCCTGAGAGTTTGTCACGATCCGGGCCTTTAAGGATGAAAGATCGAACTTGAAAGCCGCGTTGTTGCAGTTGTAACTCCTGTTGACACGCGACCAGGCGCCAGGCGTGGTCGGGAAGTCGGAGGTAGGCAGGTTCGCAGTATTAAAGTATCGACATCCTGAACACACCGAATGATACACGATCCCTCCTTTGTCAAAACGACTTGTACCGCCATCTACGTGAGTACTCGATTGGGTGCCACCGAGAAAGGTTGCGTAGAGCCGTTCCCTTGCGTCGTCCGTCATCACAATGAAATAAAAATCAGATCCCGAGGTTGTCTGCTGAACCGCGTCCGGTGTAGTGGGCATTCCAGTCGTGCTGCTATTCCAGAACCCGGTTTCCTGGTTGACCCTTCCTCCCCACCCCGACATGTACAGGTTGTTGCATTCATTCACGAGGAAGGCGGTGGGCGAGATGTCGGGGAAACCTCGGCCTGCACCAAAAACGGTAGAGAATAGAACTTTATCCAGACTATTGGAAAACTTCTGGATGAACTGCCCGCTGCCCGGGTTGCTGTATACCCCGGGGGTTATGGGAAAAATTCCGGATGTCTGGCCATACACATACACCTCTTCACTTTTATTAAGGT
>CBFGXV010000341.1:0-4251 GCA_965652755.1 uncultured Chryseosolibacter sp.
CCCGGTCCCATCGCCTCAATCTGCGCTTTTCCCATACAAAAGTGCGCTCGTAACGGGGGCGATTCGCGGCCATTACTCCTTAAAGGGCAGTCCCGCGCCACTTGTTGCGCCAAAAGGGCCCCGGAACTTACAAGCAGGAAAAAACAATATAAATTCTCAGTTTGCGGATTTTGTGCGCCGGACATCACATAAACAATTGCCTGAGATCATTTCCCGAGATTAGCACAAGGTGTTGCCCTCAAACGTTCAGAGATAAACGGGTAATAGTATGGAAAGGCTGTCTAAACCTTACAAAAGTGCATGTTTCCATACCAACGCCTGGCAGGGTACTATTGCCGGCTCGCAAAAATTTAGCGACCTTGTTTTTTATTGGTCTTCAAGCTGTTAATGAAGCGCGCGGCTCTTTCAATAACGATTTCAATTCTTATTTGTGCCAGTAGCCGGGCTCAAGACACGCCACCACATTCCTATCAGAAACTGGCCGAAACGGCTTATCAACAATATTTGTCTAACCCCGACACTGCGATCCTCTTAACGCAGGCCGCGCTGGATGGAGCTCGCCAGGCGAAGGATCCGTACACGGAGGCCTATTGCTATTTCCTCTTTTCTAAGTGCTATTGGGTTAAAGCGAACTACAAACTGAGTACTCAATACGGCTTCAGAGCCTTAAAGATCTTCCAGGAAACAACCCACTACGAGGAACTCAGCTCCACGAGACTGGCACTTGCCCGAACGCTCGTGGAGCTGGGTAATATAGAAAAGGCGCGTGAGTTCATCCACGCAGCGTTGGACTCAGGTATTCGTTATTCAAATAGAAAAATTCAGGCGGCGGCTTATCGGGAACATTCATATCTGCTAACGGAGCTGAATCAACTTGATTCGGCATTGCTTTATTCTGACAAGGGTATCGCACTCTTTGAAATGCTGAATGATTCTCTCGAGGTCAGTGTTCTGTATGGACGGAAATCAAGGATCTTCTTCCAGCAAAACAGATTTGAGGAAAGTAAGAGATTCGCTTATCGCGCCCTTGTTATCGATAGTCTTGTAGGAAACCGGCGTGGCCTAGGGATCTCCTATTACCAGGTGGCTCAGAATGAGGGAGCCCTCGGAAACACAGACAAAGCGATTCAGCTTTTGAAGAAATCAATCCGGATCAATGGTGCCATCGGCAATCTGACATGGCAGATCAAGGCGCACGAATTACTTGCAGCATACTATGTTAAGAAGCATCAATCGGCTCTTGCTGCAGCAGAGTTGCAAAAGGTCAGCGCGTTCAAAGATGAGCTTTACAACTCGGAAAAAAATGGCCAGATCCAGGAAATGCAATCCCTTCATGAGTTGGATGCAAAGGAGCATACGATTAAGCTTCTGGAAAAGGAGAACGCACTCAAGCAGCACCAGGTTCGGAACCAAAGGCTTTTTGTCGCGTTCCTGCTTGTGACCGTATTGTTTCTCAGTCTTCTGATCTTTGTTCTTACCCGTCTGAGAACGATCCAAAATAAGACGAACCGGAATCTTGCGACCCAGAATATTGCCATCGAGCAACAAAAGATAGCCATCCAGGTACAAGCAGAAAACCTGCGTGAATTAGATCAGATAAAAACAAAACTTTTTTCCGTTATCAGTCACGATTTGAGAGGCCCGATCTCCAATCTGCAGTCATTACTTGACATGTTCACAAAAAAGCTGATGACTGCAGATGAGTTTGTCGGATTATCCGCGAAGCTGAAGGACAATCTGAATCTTACACAGCGAACGCTTGAGAACCTTTTGAACTGGTCTTTAAGTCAGATGGGAGGGATTAGAACAGAGAAGAAAAAATTAGAGGTCACACATTCAATAGAAGAAGCCTGCAGCCTGATGGAAGAAGTGGCGTCGCGGAAGAACATTACCCTGGTGAGGGAACTCTACGGACCGGCGAAGGTGTGGGCGGATGAGGACCAGTTACAGGTGATACTGCGAAACCTCATTCACAATGCCATCAAGTTCTCAGCCTTCAACGATAAAATAGAGATAAGAACATCTCTTGATCACGACCATTGTCAGATTACAATAAAAGACAACGGCATCGGCATGACACATCAGGAGATTGACACCATTGTCGGATCCAAACAGTACTTTTCCAAGACAGGTACGGAGCAGGAGAAGGGCACGGGCCTCGGACTTTTATTGTGCAAGGAATTTATTACGCGCAACGGAGGCAACATGAGCATCAGGAGTTCGGTTGGTGAAGGCACCGAAGTATCCTTTACCCTTTTGCTGGCGGAACATGAGAACAGCCCTCAGTTAGCTGTGCGGTAATTTATTCAAAGAAGGTCTTGTTCATGACAAATTCCTGTTTAACGTAACGCTCCCGCGGGGCAATCTCTCTTGCTTTGAGATTCTCAGGCAGTGACTCGACGTCGCCGGGGTATCCGATTGCCATGACGATAACAGGTTCATAGCGGTCAGGGATACCGAGGTTGCTGATCAGCGTCGGGTGGTCAAAGCCCGCCATCTGATGAACATTCAGCCCGAGGTGGGCAGCTTGCAGGGACAGGAACGCATTGGCAGCGCCGAGATCATATCTTGCAGATGGATTTGCACTCTCGATGCGGATGAAGTTTTTCCGGGCCATGCTACAGATCAGGAGGGGAGCATTCCGGGCCCAGATCTTGTTCCCTTCTTTGACGGCATCAAAGATCCTGTCCCAGAGTGGCTGATCGCGTGTTGCATAGACATAGAACCACGGTTGCTCGTTGAGGCTGGATGGCGCCCATCGCGCAGCCTCAAAAAGTGAATGGATCTTTTCCGGCTCGACCATTTTATCGGAATAGGCTCGCCTGCTTCTTCTCTTCTGTATGACCTCAAGTACCGGCGAAGCGAATTCTGTCGATTTCTGCATAATCATCTGCTTGTGAATATGAAATTACAATATTTAAATGTCCTTCAATGGCAGCTTGAATCTAAACCTGACGTCACCGCCTCTTCCTAGTCTTCAATGAGGATCCCCATCTTTCCTTTTTGATAGTCACGCATCGCTTCGAGGATCTGCGTTTCGGTGTTCATAACAAACGGACCATGTGATACTACTTTTTCGTTCAAGGGTAGTCCGCTCATCAACAGCATGCGCGCATCTTCCCGCGCCTCAACGCCGATACCTTCACCGTCATTTGCAAATATGGCAGCGTTTAAAGGTTCGGTGAGCCCATAGCCACCTATATTTATTTCTCCGGAAAGAACGTAAAGAAAAGCATTGTGATCTAGTGGAATGGGGATCTCGATCTTGCTTCCTTTTATTATCTCCATTGTCGCCGCATTCACAGGTGATTTTGTCGGAACAACGCCCTTTTTTCCCATGAGTTCGCCCGCAATGACCGACATTGAAACGCGTCCATCCGGGGTAACAAATTTAGGCAATCGATCTTCCGGTAAGGAAAAGTATTCTGGCTGGTCCATCTTATACTTTGCCGGTGTATTAATCCAGAGTTGAATGATCTCCTGACGTCCTCCGATCTCCTGAATATTGACAGGCGGTCTTTCGCTGTGCATCAAGCCCATGCCCGCGTTCATCCATTGCACGCCCCCGGCGTAAACAACGCTGTCATTTCCCCGGCTGTCGCGGTGATGGACACCTCCTGTGAAAATAAAAGTTACGGGCGAAAATCCCCGATGGGGGTGCGGGCCAACTCCTGCGTGCTCAGGACGTATGTCCGGCGCAAGTATGTTGTCGGCGTGGTGTAACAAAAGGAAGGGGTCCAACTGCTGCATTTTAAGAGTGGGAAAGGGCTGGCGGACTGACATCCCTTCCATTTCTATCATTTCAGCGTGTAAAAGATTTTTTACGCTCCTGTTTTTCATAGGTTTTGATGCAATACAAGATTTATGAGGACACAACCGGCAGGACAACGCCTGCACCATTCTAACAACAATCATTCCTTCCGAATAATTTTTAATCTCGCACGCGTCCGGGTGTTTTGAAGCAAGGGGCGTGAAGGTCGGTAGAGACGGTACGTCTAAAACATATAACTGGTGGAAACTATTTTTGACCTTTAGTGGAATCTTAAAAAAATAGGATATTTTTAATCCGCCGTCTGATATTCACGCAGTTTGACAGGACCCGGCCAACATCAACATATATCAGTTGGGTTGAAGGATAACAGATCACATGCTATAATTGTATCAATCTCATAAACACATGGCAAAATACCGCAGTCAGAATTGGTTTGGAAAAAAGGGTAAAGACGGTTTTATCTACAGGGCGTGGATGAA
>CBFGXV010000342.1:0-4236 GCA_965652755.1 uncultured Chryseosolibacter sp.
GAAAGAGGAACTGGAAGAAACATTTGGCAAGTCGAGACCGGCCTTTGACAAAACATGGGGTGGACTGGAAAAAGCGCCCAAGTTTATAATGCCTTCTGTATGGCGCTGGCTCCTTCGCTACCATCACCTGACACAGAACAGCGAAGCGCTTGAGCACCTGGTGCTCACCCTGAAAAAAATTGCGATGGGAGGTATCTACGATCAGATCGGCGGGGGCTTCGCGAGGTACTCGGTCGACCAGTACTGGTTTGTCCCCCATTTTGAAAAGATGCTTTACGACAACGCACAACTGATGACGCTCTACGCCGAGGCCTACGCCCTGACGAAAGATCCCGAATTCAAGAGCGTGATCGTTGAAACCTTTGAGTGGCTTCAGACAGAAATGATGGACGGACACGGTGGATTTTATTCTGCGCTCGACGCCGACAGCGAAGGTGAAGAAGGAAAATTCTATATCTGGACGGCCGATGAACTGCGCAGCGTTCTTGGTGAAGACGCCCCCCTGATACTCGATTATTATTCCATCAAGGAGGAGGGCAACTGGGAACCCGGGAAAAATGTGCTAATCCGGGTACAGAAGGAAAATGATTTTCTCGCCAAAAACGGATTGACCGCTGCAGCGTGGGATTTGAAGCTGCGGGCTGCGAAGGACAAGCTTCTCGCAGTACGCGACAAGCGCGTCAAGCCAGGTCTTGACGACAAGATCATCACCGGATGGAACGCGATGATGGTCGTTGGACTGCTCGATGCATACAAAGCTCTGCGCGATGAACGCTTTCTCAAAGCTGCCATGCGCAACATGCAGTTTCTGGAAAACGACTTAACGGAGGGGCTGGTGCTTTTTCGGTCGTACCGCGGAAAAAGATCGCATGTCAAAGCGTTCCTCGATGATTATGCCTATGTTATCCAGGCTTGCATCAGTTTGTATCAGGTGACTTTCGACGAGTACTGGATCAACAGGGCGAAGGCTCTGACGGAACACACGCTCGGAAACTTCTATGATCCGGCCGATGGTTTTTTCCAGTACTCGGGCCGGGACGCTGAGAAACTCATCGCATCGCGCAAAGAGATCTTTGACAATGTTATCCCGGCCTCGAATTCAGTGATGGCGCAGAACCTTTTTCATCTCGGAGTTATTTTTGATGATCAGCGCTGGAAGACCATTGCAGAAGGAATGACATCCTCGTTAGGTCACCTGATCACAAGCGAACCGAACTACATGTCGAACTGGGGCATCGTATACAATGAAATGAAGAAAGGCATGGCGGAAGTGGTATTCGCAGGAGAAAATGCAAGGCTGGCGCATCTTGACCTTGTCCGCGATTTTCAACCGTTCGTACTGGCGATGGGTTTCGAAAAAGAAAGTGACCTTCCACTTCTCGCGGGCAAGCGTGCCATTGATGATCAGCTGACAATCTATGTTTGTTACGATAAGACGTGCCAGCGGCCAGTCCATCGCGTGGATGAAGCCATTGATCAGCTGCGGTAGCGGCACAGAGCGTTATATTCACAATCCTTTCAATGCATATCCTGCTCACCGGACAGTTGTAAGACCGCGTTGCCGCTTTGTGCGAAAAAATCTTACTTTTGACGGGTGGAAATGTTTGAATCCGACGAGTCGCGGAAGACGCTTTTTGCGGAGCTCTTGCTGCCAGTACCTGTACCCCGGTTATTCACCTATCGCATTCCATATAACCTCAACGATGTTGTAAGGGTTGGTCAGCGCGCAATCGTCCAGTTCGGCGACCGCAAGATCGTCACTGGCCTGATCTTTAACCTTCATGAGCAGCCGCCTACAGATTTTGAGGCCAAATCTGTCCTGGAGCTTCTGGACGATTTTCCCTCTGTGAACGAGATCCAGCTGAAGATATTCCAATGGATGGCGGATTACTACATGTGCACGCTCGGTGAAGTGATGAATGCAGCGCTTCCCGCAGGGTTAAAACTTTCGAGTGAATCGATGGTGCAGATCCATCCTGCTTTCAGCCTCGAAGAAAGTACGCGCGACTTTTCAGAAAAAGAAGTGATGCTCCTCAAGAGGCTGCAGAACGGAACCATGACATATTCCGAAATATCAAAGTTCCTCGGCGTTAAGTTCATCTTCAGCATTCTGAAATCACTTTCGGCGAAAGAAGCCATCATCCTCTTTGAGGAGGTAAAAGAAAAATTCAAACCGCAGACGGAGAAACGCATCAGGTTAAAACCAGACTTCAGCAAAAGGCAGGCGATGGAAGAGCTTTTCGAGATACTCGGATCCAAACCGAAACAGGAAGCGGTGCTGCTCAGGTACCTTCAGGATGTGCCGGTCATTCAGCATCCGGCGTCGAACAAGACGGGTATTTCACGGAAGGATCTGCTGTCAGGCGATGTTTCAGAATCTTCGTTGAATACACTTTTGAAGAACGAAGTGTTTGAGGAATTTGAAACCGTGGTGCCGCGTTTTGGTTTCGACGAGGTCCGCGACGCCCCCGCCATCTTGCTGAGTGAAGATCAGGAAAAGGCGCTGCACGCCATCATCCGCAGTTTTGAAACGCATACAGCCACACTGTTGCATGGTGTTACGGGCAGCGGTAAAACAGAGATATATATCAGCCTGATACGCAAGGCCCTGGAGAGCGATACCCAGGTGCTTTATCTGCTTCCTGAGATCGCGCTCACAACACAGATCGTACAACGCCTGAAAAAGATATTCGGCGCAAGCATGGGAGTCTATCATTCCAGGTTCTCTGACAATGAGCGCGTGGAAGTCTGGAACGGCATCCTGAGCGGTAAGCTGAAGTTTGTAATTGGTGTCCGGTCCGCGATCTTCCTTCCATTCGATAGCCTCGGCCTTATCATTGTGGATGAGGAGCATGACAGTTCCTACAAACAACAGGAGCCTGCGCCGCGCTATCATGCCCGTGATGTTGCCATGATCGTCGCGCAACTCCACCATGCGAAAGTTTTACTCGGATCGGCGACGCCTTCTCTTGAAACCTATTTCCATGCAAGGAGCGGGCGATACGGTCTCGTAACGCTTGATAAACGATACGGGGAGGCCCGCCTGCCGAACATACTGCTCGCCGATATGGGCAAAGAACGGAAAATGAAAACTGTCAAGGGTGAGTTTTCGCGATTGCTCCTCCAGCTTATTGAGGGTGCGCTTTCGAAAAAAGAACAGGTGATCATTTTTCAGAATCGCAGAGGATACTCGCCCATGATGAGTTGTGAGGATTGTGGATGGATCCCCAAGTGTGTTAATTGTGCCGTGAGCTTAACGTATCATCAGTACAGGCACGCGCTCGTATGTCACTACTGCGGGTACAAGGAAAATGTTCCCAACCACTGCCCTACATGTACCTCAACGCACCTCAGGACGGTGGGTTACGGCACCGAAAAACTTGAAGAGGAATTGAATTTATATTTTCCCGATTCAAGGGTGCAGCGTATGGATCTCGATACAACCCGGACGAAAACCGGTTACGAAACGATATTGGGAGGATTTGAGAACGGCGAGACAGATATTCTTGTAGGAACACAGATGGTGACCAAGGGCCTCGACTTTGACCGTGTGAGCCTGGTCGGCGTCTTTAATGCGGACCGCATGATGCATTTTCCCGATTTCCGCTCGTACGAACGAGCATATCAGCTGATTACCCAGGTAAGCGGGCGCGCTGGCAGAAGGGAACAACAAGGGACGGTCGTGATCCAGACTTCGAATCCGGAGCATCCGGTGCTCAGCTTTATTTTGAAGAATAATTTTGAGACGTTCTACCAGACCGAAATTGCCGACCGGCAGATTCATGATTATCCTCCGTTCACAAGATTGATCGAAATCACAGTCAAGCATACAGATAAGAAGGTCTGCCTCGAAGCATCGCGCAGGCTGGCAACGATCTTGAGAGAACAGCTCACGAAGATCAAGATCATGGGGCCGGGAGAGCCGATGATCTCAAAGATCAGAAATCAATACCTGATGACGGTCCTCTTAAAGATCCATCGCGGTAAAAGCGATCTGGCGCAAGTGAAGGAGCGCATCAACAATACGATCAATTCATTATCGCGGGAACAGACTCTTCGGAACGCCAGGTTCATCGTTGACGTTGACCCCGTGTGACACTCCTCACACATAAATGCTGTCAATTGGGACGCCATTACAGTGGGGCCGGTTCTCCGGCCAAATTCGCAATTCCCGTGGGAAATGAATATTTTTACATAATACCCACTTCATGGAAAACAAGGACAAGGTAATCAGCG
>CBFGXV010000343.1:0-4226 GCA_965652755.1 uncultured Chryseosolibacter sp.
CGGGTCCCGTATCTCAAATGCGGCTGTGAGCCTGAATGAGGATTTCGCAGCGTTCACGCGCGACGCCGGCGTCGACGTTCTGTCTTTCGGCGGGACCAAGAACGGCATGATGTTCGGCGAAGCAATAATTGTTTTTAATCCGTCATACGGGCAGGAGCTGCAATACCTGCGCAAACAGGGAATGCAGCTGCATTCAAAAATGCGATTCGTGGGCGCGCAATTCTCCGCCATGCTCACAGACGACCTTTGGAAAAAAAATGCCGCTCACTCAAACCGGATGGCGCGGATGCTGGAATCAGAGCTAAAGGGAATTACAGAGATCAGGATCACAAAACCGGTCGACGCGAATGTCGTTTTTGCAATCCTTCCGAAAAAGATCATAGCCCCGCTGCAAGAGCAGGCGTTGTTCTATATCTGGAATGAACGGCTCAACGAAGCAAGGCTGATGTGCTCGTGGGACACGACCGAAAAAGAAATACACGATTTTGTTGAGAGGATCAGAGCGCTGCTGCGTTAGCGCTTCAGGAATTTATAGGTTCCGCGGAACTTGGATTCCTCGTCCTTGACAGCGAGCAGGTAATATCCGGATGCAAGATCCTTTACCTTAACACGGATGAGATTTTCTTCAAGGATCTCAGTTTCAACCTGTAATTCATTGCCGATAATATTGTGAACCGTTAACCGGACCTTGTCTGCGGGAAACTGGTCGAGTTGTACATCCACGAATTCGGTTGCCGGATTGGGGAATAAATGAACCGATTTGGCAAGATTTACCTCCTGAGCTGCCGGAGGTTGGTTCTCAGGCTGGGATTGCGCCATTACCAGCTGAAAAGCCGGGAGCGCCAACACCATCAAAAATAACCTGAGAAAACGCATATCTGTTTGACTTATTATTTCATTATACGACAAATTTCACACCAGAGTTTCCAGTTTATTTGCCCGTATACCCCCTTAGATGCAAAAAAGATGCGAAAAGTTTAAAATCCTCTGAATATTATTTCCGGGTCGCCTTGAGGAACGCCGCGGGCAGATTCGCTACCAGGTCTGAGGCCGTCATTCCTTCCATCCCGCATTCCAATGCTGCCAGATCACCCGCCAAACCATGCAAAAAGACGCCGCAAACAGCTGCTTCATCAGGGCTATATTTTTGTGCCAACAGCGCCGTGATAACTCCGGTGAGCACGTCTCCCGTGCCTCCCGTCGCCATGCCCGGATTACCCGTCGAATTGAAGAAAACAAGGCCTTTTTCGGTCGCTACAGCCGTGTGCGCCCCTTTTAATACGACTGTGCTCTTCAAGGAAACCGCGAGCTGTTTCTGCATCTGCAGGCGTTCAAAGTCGTTTTTCCAAGGTCCGGTAAGCCTTTCGAACTCCTTTGGATGCGGTGTCAGGATGCTTCCCGGTGGGATCAGTTCAAAGAGATGCCGGTGCCTGCCGAGGATGTTTAAGCCGTCCGCGTCGATAACGACGGGCTTGCCGAACCTTTGAAGGACTTTTGTCAGCGCTGCGACAGTCTTTTCGTCCTGGCCTAATCCAGGTCCAATCCCGAGTGTTGTATAGCCATGGACATCCGGAGCTGTGGTAAACATGTTTACATCATCATCGACGATGGCCATTGCCTCTGGCACCGCAGTCTGAAGTATCTCGTACCCGCACTTCGGAATGTGAACAGACAGCAACCCCACCCCCGCACGCAGCGCAGCCCTCGCAGCCAGGATGGCCGCACCCATTTTTCCAAAACTGCCGGCGATGAGCAATGCGTGACCATACGTACCCTTATGAGCGAACTTGGATCTCGGCTTCACTATCTTTTGAATGTCCTTCAAGCGCGTATAGAAATGCGCAGTATCGGTTTTCCGAATGAAGCCTTTGTCCAGTCCTATGTCTGCTAAAACCCATTCGCCTGTAAAGGCGTGCGCTTCCGGGAGCATGAAAGCCAGCTTGGGCAGCTGGAAAGAGACAGTGTAATCAGCCTTAACGATAGATCCGGATGAAGGCGAGTCGGCCATCAGTCCTGACGGGATGTCGACGGCTATGCGCAAAGCCCGCGAGGCATTGATACGATCGATGGCTATTGCGTATAGCCCTACCGGTGGGCGAGTCAGTCCCGATCCGAAGATCGCATCGATGATGACATCGCACGTATCAAAGAAGGGCAGCTCGTTCTCCGACCGGATCTCCCGGCACTCGAGTTTTTCCGGCAACCTGGCCTTATTAACACCAAAATCACCCGACCCGGCGCTTTCGCCCTGAAGGATAAATGCTTTCACCGGATATCCCCAGTCGAAAAGCATGCGCGCAATCGCAAGTCCATCTCCACCGTTGTTGCCAGTGCCACAAACAACATGTATTTTCTTCGAGGTGTCTGTGCGCACTGTCAGCCAGTCGACAAAGGCCTGCGATGCCCGCTCCATGAGATCTATAGAAGCCACCGGTTCATGCTGAATCGTCCACGCGTCGAGGTCCCTGATCTGTTGTGTATTCAGTATCCGCATACCCTATTGCAAAAAAAAATCACATGATGAGTTCTATCAATTCAATACTGCGTTACCGGTCGACCTCCCCCATCACCACGTCTATGGTGCCTATGATGGCGATCAGGTCGGCGATGAGAATACCCTTTGATATCTCCGGCAAGACCGAAAGGTTTACAAAACTGCACGAGCGGCATTTGCAGCGGAATGGCACATCACTTTTCCCGTCGGCGCGGAAGAAGAATCCCAGTTCGCCTTTCGGGGTTTCGCCACGGATATAAAAATCCTGTGCTTTAGGCCTTATCTTTTTTGGAACAAGGGCTTGCGGATCAAAGTCACGCGTGCGCTGGTGGTCTGTGGTGAGCCTGTCGAGGCATTGTTCGACGATCTTCACGCTTTCATGGATCTCCTGCATGCGGACCCACGTGCGATCCCAGCAATCGCCAACAGATCCCATTTTTCCTTCGCCGATCGGAATATTAAAATCAAGTTCCGGATATACAGAGTACGCGTCAACACGGCGCAGGTCGAATCTAAGTCCGGAGCCTCTCAGCATCGGTCCTGTTACGCCGCAATTGATCGCGAGTGGGAGTGGCAATACGCCAACATTCGCGGTCCTGTCAATAAATATCTTGTTGTTGATCAAAAGATCTTCGA
The DNA here is from genome assembly GCA_965652755.1 of uncultured Chryseosolibacter sp. Lineage (GTDB taxonomy): Bacteria > Bacteroidota > Bacteroidia > Cytophagales > Cyclobacteriaceae > Chryseosolibacter. Next base: position 3,131 of record CBFGXV010000343.1, read on the forward strand.
GCTCGGTAAGTTTTGGCTTGATATAGCGAAGGAACTCCCTGCAGCGTTCTTCGAAGCCGACGGGAAGATCATAAAACAGCCCACCGATCCAGATGTAATTGTAGAGTAATCTGGCCCCGCTTGCCCACTCGAGCAACCTGAGGATGTGCTCGCGGTCGCGCATGATCCAGAAGAAGGGAGTAAACGCGCCAATGTCCATTCCATACGTCCCGATGGCAATGAAGTGCGAACCGATCCGGTTTAGCTCCGCCATTAACACCCGCACATATTCCACCCTTTTCGGGATCTGGTCGGCAATGCCAAGCATCCGCTCAACGCCCATCGCGTAGACGTGCTCACAGTTCATTGCCGCGACGTAATCGAGCCGGTCAACAAACGGGATGATCTGGTTGTAAGGTAAATTTTCCGCGTGCTTCTCAAAGCAACGGTGCAGATATCCGATATGGGGTACGACGTCGCGAATGATCTCGCCGTCGAGAAGAACTTCCAGTCGCAATACACCGTGTGTTGAAGGATGTTGCGGCCCGAGGTTGATAATCATCTCCTCCGACCGCAGATCCTCTACCCTGAACTTGTTCGGCTCGGAAAGCTTTAGTCCTTCGGGATTGTACTGATATTGAACCTTATCGGATGACATTTTGATCGTCTGCGTGTCGTGTTCTTTGATCTGTTAAAACTCCACCTTGATTCCTCTGTAATATTCCTGTTGTTTGTAATCCTTCCGTAGTGGGTGTCCTTCCCAGTCTGCAGGCAACAGGATCCGCCTCATGTCCGGGTGACCGTTGAACTGCACTCCGAACATGTCCCACGCCTCGCGTTCGTGCCAGTTGGCCGTCTTCCAGATATCCTGCACCGAGTCGACGCTGGCATTGTCCCGGGCCATACTGATCTTCAGGCTTAGGTGGTGGTTAAAGGGAATTGAATACAGGTTATAAATAATCTCCAGCGTACCGGTCTGCGGCCCGTTATCCACTGCGGTTATACACGAAAGCATATCGATGTAAACCTCCGGATGTCTTGCCAGACCGAGACACACGCCGCGGATGTCGGAGGGGTGAATGCGTATTCCTTTCGGCGTCATGCTCTCATCCGCTAC
>CBFGXV010000344.1:0-4225 GCA_965652755.1 uncultured Chryseosolibacter sp.
AGCGTCATAAACTGGTAGACACCCGCAATGGTCACGAAAAGGATCAGGAGGTAAGTTTTTCCGACATGCCAATCATGTACGTAAATGTAAGCGGCGACTACGATGTGATGCGTCTGAAGAAATATGCCGATGAACTGCAGGACCGGCTGGAAGAGCTGCCACAGATCAACCGTGTTGATCTCGTGGGCGCACCCGAACGGGAATTTCAAATCAACGTTGATAATTTCCGGATGCAAAACGCTGGCATCACATACGACGATATTGCAAATGCAGTAGCAAGAGAAAATCTGGATATATCCGGCGGCTTGCTCGATGTAGGAAATACAAAACGAAACCTGCAGCTTAAGGGACAATTCAAGACAGCATTTGACATTGAAAAGGTAATTGTTCGAAACACCAAAGGAGCGCCGATTTACCTGAAAGATGTTGCAGAAATAAAAGACACCATTAAGGAAACTGAAAGTTACGCACGTTTGAACGGTAAGAAAGTAATTACCCTTAATATCATCAAACGTGCGGGTGAAAACCTGATTAAAACTTCGGACGACGTAAAGAAGGTTGTTGATGAATTGAAAGCAACGCAATTTCCAAACAATCTCCAGGTAGTTATAACAGGAGATCAGAGCAAGCTTACGCGAACCTCTTTTAATGAATTGGTGAATACGATCGTTATTGGGTTTTTGCTTGTGTTACTGATCCTAATGTTCTTCATGGGTGTTTCGAATGCATTTTTTGTGGCGCTTTCTGTGCCGCTTAGTATGTTCGTTGCATTCCTGTTCCTGCCATTTGCTGAAGTCATTATCGGTTCAAATCTGACTCTGAACTTCATGGTTCTGTTCGCACTTTTGTTCGGTTTGGGTATTATAGTTGACGATGCGATTGTAGTTATTGAAAACACACACCGGATCCTGGTGCAAAGCAAGGGAATGCTAACCCCCGAGAAATCGGCAATTGTTGCCGCAGGCGAAGTATTCGTCCCCGTGCTCGCCGGTACGCTTACTACCCTGGCTCCATTCGTCCCCCTGCTGTTCTGGCCGGGAATTATTGGGAAGTTTATGATCTATCTGCCGACGATGCTGATTTTTACGCTTGCCGCGTCTTTAATTGTAGCCTTCATCATGAACCCTGTTTTCGCCGTGGATTTCATGACGCATAACGAGGGTGATTCAACCAGGCGAAAAAGTGAAATCTTCAAAAAGCCTGGTCTTTGGGTTGCAGTGGTGATCGGAATTTTGCTGGATGTTTTTGGGTTCAGATTCCTCGGAAATCTCACATTGGTTATCATAGTGCTCGTGATATTTAATCACTACGTTTTGAATGGTGTAATTCATCGTTTCCAGAACCGCTTTCTTCCATGGCTTATGAGTCATTATGAAAGACTGTTGCGCTGGGCACTTCATGGATGGCGTCCCGTGTGGATGCTGGTGGGAACCTTTGCCTTGTTTATTTTCTCATTAATGTTCTTCGGTGCACGGAACGTACCGGTTGTGTTTTTCCCCAGCGGTGACCCTAACCAGGTGTATGTCTATTTGAAACTCCCGGTTGGAACAGATGTGCAATACACTGATTCAATTACACGGCTGTTGGAACGCCAGGTGTATGGGGTACTCGACATGGAGAACGGCAAACAAAACCCAATCGTAGAAAGTGTGATTACGAATATTGCAGTGGGCGCTGCTGATCCAATGAGTGGCGATAGAAGTACAAGGCCGGAATTGGGACGTATCCAGGTTTCTTTTGTTGAATTCGAAAAACGCCATGGAGTTTCCACGGCACCGTATCTTGATTCCATTCGTGCAGTAGTCAAGGCAATTCCCGGGGCCGAACTATCGGTTAACCAGGAGCAGGGCGGACCTCCCACTGAACCACCGATCAACATTGAAGTCAGTAGTGAAAACTTCGATGACCTTATCAAGACGGCTGTTTCGTTGAAAAATTATCTTGACTCAATCCAGACTCCCGGTGTTGAAGAACTTAAGATGGATGTGGATCTGTCTAATCCCGAGATATCGTTTACAGTAGACCGTGAGCGTGCACTGATTGAAGGTGTTTCGTCCGGACAGGTTGGTATGGCAATAAGAACTGCTTTATTTGGAAGAGAGGTTTCTAAAATAAAAGACGGCGAGGATGAATACAAGATCCAGCTAAGAAATACCGAGATACAGCGGAATGACCTTTCCAGTTTACTTAATATGAATATTAGCTTCCAGGATATGGCCTCGGGTGGACAAATCAAGCGTGTACCTGTAAGCTCAGTAGTAAAAGTAGACTATACCAGCACTCTTGGAAGTGTGAAACGTAAAGATCAAAAGCGTGTGATCACCCTCGCATCGAATGTGCTAGTTACCCAGGGTTATACACCGACAGCCGTAAACGCTGAACTGGCAGACCACATAGAAAATTTTTCGGCAAGGCCAGATGTTCCCGAAACCGTATCGATTCGTCAAACCGGCGAAGGAGAACAACAGGCCGAAACAGCAGCATTCCTTTTTAAGGCGCTTATCATCGCCCTGATGATTATTCTCTTTATTTTGATCCTTCAGTTCAATTCTGTAAGTAAATCGGTAATGATCTTAACAGAAATCATATTCAGTGTTATCGGTGTACTTCTTGGTTTTGGAATCACCCGGATGGAAGTTTCTGTTGTAATGACAGGTATCGGCATAGTAGGACTCGCGGGGATCGTAATCAAGAATGGTATTCTTGTAATTGAATTTGCAGATGAACTCCGGGCGCGCGGGATAAAAACAAGGGATGCTATCATCCAGGCAGGTAAAACCCGGATCATCCCGGTAATGCTTACAGCCATCGCAGCGATACTCGGCTTGATACCGCTAGCTGTCGGATTCAACATCGACTTCGTTCGGATGTTCTCTGATTTCGCTCCAAATATTTTCTTCGGCGGCGACAACGCCGTGTTCTGGAAGCCGCTTTCATGGACGATCATTTATGGTTTGCTGTTTGCATTCTTTATGACCCTTGTGATAGTGCCGAGTATGTACCTGATCGCTGAAAGATTAAAGCGACCCATGCGAAGAATGTATGGAGGAAAATGGATCTCCTTCCTGGGTATTCCTCCGCTAACGTTGGTGTTTATCCCGCTGATGTTCATAACGATGTTCAGGCATAATTATGAAGTAGCACGAAGAAAGCGTAAGCTCAAAGGCCAGCCGGTCGGTGATGCATTCGTCGGAAGCTGGTTCTAGAATAAGAATTTAGAGTTGATAGACAGTCAGGCTTTGTTACGGATGGTTAAGGTTAGCCATCCCGGGAAACCGGGGTGGCTTTTTTTAAACACGAATTGACACGAATTGAAGCGAATTAACACGAATTAAGGCGAATTAACACGAATGGAACCAGAAAGAATTTAGATTATTCCACCGCCATGTCAGGGTGTAGCCAGTCGCGAGTCATTCGTGTAAATTCGATTCAATTCGTGTCAATTCGTATTATCTTCACAGAAACAATTTCAACAATGAGAACAAATCACGAAATAGACTACCAGATTCATGGTGAAGAAATGCAATATGTGGAGGTTGAACTTGATCCGAATGAGACGGCGATTGCTGAAAGCGGTGCCTTCATGATGATGGAAGACGGTATCCAAATGGAAACGATTTTTGGCGACGGAGCGAAGCAACAGGGATTCATGGGGAAACTGATGTCGGCCGGAAAACGGCTACTGACGGGTGAAAGTTTATTTATGACGGCGTTCACAAACACTGTGCAGGGAAGGCGAAAAGTCAGTTTCGCTTCTCCTTACCCGGGAAAAATCATCACGCTCGACCTTCTAAAAATGGGAGGCAAGGTTGTGTGCCAAAAAGATTCATTTCTGTGTGCAGCGAAAGGAGTTTCAGTTGGCATTGAATTTCAGCGTAAGCTCGGTACGGGTTTATTTGGCGGTGAAGGTTTTATTATGCAAAAGCTCGAAGGAGACGGGCTGGCGTTTGTCCATGCTGGAGGTCACGTTACCGAAAAGGAACTTCAACCAGGGCAATTGTTAAAAGTCGATACCGGGTGTATTGTTGCTTTTAGCCAAACAGTTGACTACGACATTCAGTTTGTAGGGGGAATAAAGAATACACTATTTGGCGGCGAAGGACTTTTCTTCGCAACCCTGCGCGGACCCGGGAAAGTATGGATACAAACTTTACCGATTAGCCGCCTTGCGGGAAGAATTCTGTCATACGGCACCGTTAGAAGAAAGGAGGAAGGCAGCTTGCTC
>CBFGXV010000345.1:0-4225 GCA_965652755.1 uncultured Chryseosolibacter sp.
GAAGACGCGGGACAACTTTCCTTATAGTTCGCTTCCTCAAAGAACCCGCTCCATGCGGTGGTGGCGCTGCACTCCACTTCGTTCGGGAAATCGATCGGCAAGATTCTGAACGCGGCGTCCATCACATGACATCCCATGTCGCCAAGTGCTCCGGTGCCGAATGACCACCAGCCTCTCCAGTTAAAGGGCAAGTACGCGGGGTTATAATCGATATGGGATGCAGGGCCGAGCCACAGATCCCAATCCAGCTCTTTGGGAACATTAAACTTGCCGGAAGGGGCGGGGATGCCCTGAGGCCAAACCGGCCTGTTCGTCCAGGCGAGCACCCTCGTTACGTCGCCAATAAGTCCCGCATCCACGAATTCTTTCGCCCGACGCACAGCTTCCGCGGAAGCGAACTGGTTGCCCATCTGCGTCACGACCTTGTTCTTTTTTGCTGTTTCTGCCAGCATACGCGCTTCGTGGATCGACCACGTGAGAGGTTTCTGCACGTATACATGTTTGCCGCGGTTCATCGCTGCCATGGCCGCAACGGCGTGAGTATGGTCGGGAGTGGAAACGGTCACAGCATCGATGCCTTTATTTTCCTTGTCAAGCATCGTGCGGAAGTCTTTGTAGTATTTCGCCTGCGGAAAATTTTTCTTTGAGTCCACTGCCATTCGATCGTCAACGTCGCACAGGAAGACAACGCGTGCATTTGAATTTTTCGCTACCCCCGTGAGATCACTCGTCCCTTTGCCACCCACTCCAATACCCGCGATGTAAACTGTCTCACTCGGTGGCACATATCCTTTCCCTCCAAGGACAAAACGTGGAACGATAGTGAAGGCCGCTCCTGCGAGGGCCGCATCCCTGATGAATTTTCTTCTGGAAGATTTGCTGGTCGTCTGCATATTGCTGATTATAAAATGATTTGAAAAGTTAAGGGAAATAGGGGAGATGTGGAAATGGGGGTGTAGGGGGATAGGGATATAGGGGAGATAAGGGGTATAGGGGTATAGAGGTATAGGGGGAGATAGGGGGGTTAGGGAGATAGGGGTGATTGGAATGAGATAGGAGTATAGGGTGTAGGGGTGATAAGGGAGATAAGGGGTACTACTACGGTCTACGGCGCTTAGCTGTTGAGGCCTGGCTACTAAAAAGGAAGGGTATAAGATGATACCTTACACCCCTATACCCTTATACCTTTATACCCTTATCTCCCTTATCTCCTTATCCCCCTCCTCAAGAGAGTTTCCAACCCTGCCGATATTCTCGTTTCACGAACTGATTCGCTGCATCGAAGTTGGTGATCTTCATATTCTTTCCATCCCACATCAGTTTGATATTGCGGCCCGGGTAATTGAATTGGCCGGGACGGTCCTGTCTCGGTTCGCGGATATCGTGGCTTCTGATTGCCAGGTTACCCATGAGAATGGTCTCCGTGAGTGGTCCCGCGATTTCAAAGGGCGAGCTCACTTCCATCTTGCCATAGCCGGCGATGGATGCCTCAACCCATTGCGCATAGTGTCCTTCGGCACCGCCCGGTACACGCTTGATGCTTTGCGCGACCTTCGTCTCCTTCGTTTTTGACGTTGGAAGCAACTGCGGATTTGCGCCGTAGGTACTGCACATCATTTTGCCTTTCGTTCCGATGAAGATGACTCCATTTCCACCATCTCCCATCATTTCATTCGGACCCAGCTCTTCAGGTCTCGGTGGTTGAATTCCGCCATCCATCCAGTGAAGTTTGATAGGCTGCTTGCCTTTATCACCGGGGAATGTCAGCACGATGTAAGAGGAGGGAGGACAGCTCTCCGGAAAATATCCGCGTTGGAACTCGTCGACATACACACTGCCCACGCTTGCTGTTACATCTAACGGATAATTCAGGTTCAGTACGCGGAACGGAGGTTCCACGAGATGGCAGGCCATGTCGCCAAGTGCGCCAGTGCCGTAATCCCACCAGCCACGCCAGTTGAAAGGAACGATCTTCTCTACATAATCCTTATACGGCGCTGTTCCGAGCCAGAGATCCCAGTCGAGTTCTTTTGGCACTTCGGCTTTCTTATCAGGCCAGGGAATTCCCTGCGGCCACACAGGACGATTGGTCCACACATACACGGTGTGAACGTCTCCAATGACTCCCGCGTTGTACCATTCCCGCAGTTGCCGTACGCCGTCACCTGACGCTCCCTGGTTGCCCATTTGTGTGACGACCTTGTATTTTTTCGCCGCTTCTGTCAGCACCCGCGCTTCATAGATATCGTGCGTCAAGGGTTTCTGCACGTAAACATGTTTTCCGAGTTGCATCGCTGCAAGTGCCTGCACCGCGTGATTGTGATCCGGTGTTGAAACCGACACTGCATCGATCGTTTTGTGTTCCTTGTCAAGCATCTCCCGGAAGTCGCGGTAATATTTAGCCTTCGGAAAGGCCTTCACGGAGTTGGCTGCGCGCCGGTCATCTACATCGCAGAGAAAAGTTATTTCCGCTTTTCCGCTTTTTGCAAAGCTGGCGATGTCGCTTTCACCTTTTCCACCAACACCGATGCCCGCAACGTACAGGGTATCGCTCGGGGCTCTGTAACCTTTGCCCAACACAAACCGCGGAACGATTGTAAAGGCAGCTGCCGCGACGGACGCGGACTGGATGAATTTCCGCCGGGAAACTTCTTTTCCGGTCGGGATATTGTTTTTCTTAACAGGCATGTAAGTAGTTTTTAATTACGAATGTAGAATGGTGACGAGTGACGAATGACGAATTAAGAATGTCGAATGTGAAATCATCTTTAGAAGGTTAGACGTATGAATATCCATAGCCTGATGACCTAGATATACTTGAGTATTTCCCATTCGTCATTCGTAATTCTAAATTCGTCATTTGAATCACGCGTCGAATTTAACACTTATTTCCAGTGTGCGGGCATCATACTCCAGGCCGTATTGCTCGAGTACATCCTGCGGTACACCGTTCCATTGATTCGGCCGATTGCCCATATAACCGAGGTCGGCCAGTCCCATTTTGCTGGTGAAGAAGCCACAAGCGGTGAGGTCGCGCATCGTGTTGAAGAAGGATACGCCAGCCTGCATTTCGGGTTTAGCCTTTTCAGGGAATGCGATTTCGTCAACCATTTCGATCTGCTGCTCAGCCTTGCAGGAAACAAAATCGGCATTATACCTGCGCATGCAGTGCAGGTCCAGCCATTTGATGCCGCCGCGCAGGGGGGTCTGATAGTCAGGACGGTCTTTTGCCATGAACTCGATGAAGTCGGGAACACCGGCTTCTGTCGCGCTTCCGGAGACATCATCCTTGGGTATGATGATGTCGCACAGCGCGGCAATGGTCTTCATCTCATGATCATCAAAGAATTTTTCTGACATGAGCGCTTTCTCGCGCGCCATTTCGACGTCAGTGCGGTCATAGTTCAATTCCTTTGCCGTATCAGGAGCCTTCTCCTTTTCACCCGGCTTACACTGCAATAGCAACCCGGCGCCTACGGTTCCGGCGGCCATCGACTTTAAATATTTTCTTCTATCCATAATGTTCTAAGTTCTAGTTTTAGGTTCAAAGTCGAAGTTTGCGATTCAGGATTCACATCTTCAATTTTGAATCTTGAATTTTGAATTAAGATAAGTTTTGTTTTTTGATTTCGTCGATCATGTATTCGGATGCACGCATTGAAAGCGCGAGTATGGTCCACGTTGGATTCTTGTCAGCCTGTGAAACAAACGGTCCGCCGTCCACAACGAAAAGATTCTTGCAATCGTGGGCCTGGTTGTACTTGTTCACCGCTGATTTCTTCGGATCGTCGCCCATGCGTGTCGTGCCTACTTCGTGGATGATACGTCCTGGTGCAAGCAATCCATAATCGTTCTCGGGGCCGTCGTTGCCTCCGGAGGTCACCACGCCGCCCATGGCATGGATCATCTCAGCGAAAGTTTCCTTCATGTGCTTAGCCTGCTTGATCTCGTAATCACTCCACTTGTAATGGAATCGCAGTACAGGGATACCGAATTTGTCCACTGTCTTCGGATCGATCTCGCAATAATTGTCTTCGCGTGCAATGGCTTCGCCGCGTCCGGACATTCCGAACGTCGCGCCGTAGTAATAACGGTAGTCGTCTTTCAGCGATGCGCCGTAACCGCCAGCTTCCTTCTTCTGCCCATCACGGCCGGGGTATTTGCCGTTCATATTTTGCATGCCGAATCCGAATCCATACCCTGGCATACCCATGCCTCCGCCGAA
>CBFGXV010000346.1:0-4218 GCA_965652755.1 uncultured Chryseosolibacter sp.
AACGTCAATACATTTGCCACAGTTTCGACAAGTTATAAGCCCGTTGGCGTGAATCTGGGAGGCTTGCCTACAACCAATGGTGAGGTGATGACTGACCTCGCGCAGATCAAACCCGAATATGTAACACACGTGGAAGTTGGTGTGAAGACCACACCTTCAGGCACCTCGAAACTCAATTTCACTTTATACAACACGAACATCACCGATTTCCAGACCCAGGTGCAAACGGCCCAGCTGGGAGTGAACCGCGGATACCTTGCCAACGCGGAGGAAGTTCAGGTGCGAGGCATTGAGGTCGACGGAAACGCCCGAATCAACAGTAATGTCTCCGTGTACGGCGCCGTCGCATACACCGATGGGATATATGTTTCCTTCACCAACGCGCCTGTACCGCTGGAAGAAACCGGCGGAGCTTCCACTTTCAAAGATATTTCGGGCGGGAAGCTTCCCGGAATTTCAGAATGGGCAGGGTCAACCGGTGCGGAAGTGCTTTCCAACGAACTCAAATTGCTGGGACAGGGGTCGAAGATCTTCATCGCCGCAGACGGATATTTCCGGTCCTCGTTTTCGTCGAGCCCCTCGCCTTCCAGATATCTGAACATCGATGGTTATGCACTGCTCAATGCCAGGGTTGGCTTGCGTACAACGGAAGGGCTGTCACTTTTTGTCTGGGGTCGCAACCTTCTTGACAAAGACTACTTTGAACAGCTGTTGCCGGCCGCCGGAAACGCCGGTCATTACGCCGCGGTTCTCGGAGACCCTGGCACCTATGGCGTAACTTTGCGTTACAACTATTAAACAGGAGACACATGCCGGAGCACGCGTTGGGCTCCGGTATTCTCCTACTTCAATCCGGTGAGCATTCCGATGGCAAACGTCGTACACTTTTCGTTATTCGAAATCTTCGCGTACATTCCATAAACAACAATCCGGTGTAAACTATGAAATGGATTACGAGAGAACATCCCAAGATTGACAGGATCGCCTGTCCGTGGCTGATCCGGAAATTTGTCGATCATGACGCTGAATTCTTCTATGTTCCCTTTGAAGATGTTGTCGGGAAGGCGAGGCAACTCGACGCTATACCTTTTGATGTCCCGGGTGTCGAGTACACGCACTATGGGGACGAATGCACTTTTGATTACATCGTAAGGAAGCATAAGATCAAAGACCCGGCAATCCGGACGCTTTGCCCCATCGTTAGAGGCGCTGATACCGATCGTCATGAGCTGGCCAGCCAGTCTGCAGGTCTGTGGGCGATATCGGCGGGCCTGGCTTACGATGTTACCGACGACCACGAACTGCTTAGAAAAGGTATGATGCTCTATGATGCGCTGTACACGTGGGCCACACACCTTCAGAAGGAAAAGCACACCGAAAATCCTTTTGAAAACACTTTGCTGTCCGTTTACAACAAATTCCTGAAGGACAAAAAGGAAAGAAAAAGCATCCCGCCATGGGCAAGAGAGCTGCGAGAGATCATCCAGGATCAGATCGACACAAATCTGACGTTGACGTTGAAGGATATTTCCCAGACGCTTAACGTGCACCCTACGTACCTGTCGCGGGAGTTTTCCAAATATTTTGACAATCTCTCCTTCGGTGACTATATCCGGAAACTGAGAATCGAAAAATCAATTGCGCTGTTGAAAGATCAAAAATACTCGCTGGCGGAAATTGCTTACCTGACCGGTTTCTCCGATCAAAGTCATTTCAACAGGATATTCAAACTTCACACGGGGAAAAGCCCCGCCCATTATCGAAAAAATTTAGTGAAACCGTAAAAAGCATTCAATTGGTAAATCCTGGCTTATCCAAAAGCGGTGAGTGTTAAGCTTCTTGCGTGTTTGATCGATTCAGAGATTGTGAAAAATAGCAGGATTAAAGTGCAGTGATCATACGCGCAGAACCACATATCACTGCGTTTAAAACCATAGGGATTGCTCGGCTCGTACACCAATCTCCCGGAATCTGTCCTTGCGGAAAATAAGTTCAATGGATCCTTTCAGGCAAGATCAGGTGGAAGTTAGAGCCTTCGCCAGGCGACGACGTCGCAAAGATATCACCAAGGTGATTCTGTGCGATCTTCTTGCACATCGCAAGACCAATACCAGTACCCTCATATTCACTTTTGCTGTGCAGGCGCTGGAAGATGTTAAATATCTGCGCGGCATTGCTTTGATCAAAGCCGATGCCGTTATCACAAAAAGATATCATCTGATATTTGGAGTCCGGATCCAGAGACGGGTTCGCAGCAACTTCATCCGGAGTCATCACTTTTGCGGAGATCAGGATCTCCGGTCTGCGTTGCGCGGATGAAAATTTGAGCGAGTTCGAGAGAAGATTGCCGAACAACTGGATCATCTGGATACGCACCCCGTAGACGACTGGGAGCTGTGACGCCTCGATCCTCGCACCCTTCTCCTCGATCAGCAGCTCGAAATCATTTTTGACATTTGCAAGAATTTCGTTCAGATCGATTTCCACATACTCGGGCTTGAATTTTGCGAGTTGTGAGAACGCAAGCACATCGCGGATCAGCTCCAGCATCCTCGATGCGGATATTTCAATCTTTTGAAGATAGCCCGTTGAACGCGGATCCACGGTTCCAAGACTCTTATGCAACATCTCAGAATACGTCCTGATCTTTCGCGCGGGTTCCTGCAAATCATGAGAAGCGATGTATGCAAACTGCCGCAATTCCTCATTTGACTTTTGAAGGTTCGCGTTTGACTGGGCCAGTTCCTGTGTCCGCTCCCTGACAACGTCTTCGATCTTGTGACGCGCCAGAACCTGTTCGCTGACATTAATTGCAACTGCCATGATCCCGGCGATTGCGCCATCGCGATCGTAGAATGGTTCATAGACGAAGTCCAGGAATTTTGTTTCGATGTTTCCATTCTTACCCAGTTTAACAGGTCTCTCATGTGCAACAAAATGTTCGCCCGTGCTCAATACCTTTTCAAGGATGACTTCCAACCCCTGAGCCCGTGCTTCCGGAAGGGCTTCAAATACCGGCTTGCCAATCACGCTGGCATCTTTTTCCCATATCTCCAGAACCTTTTCATTTGCAATCTCAATCACAAGTTCATTTCCCATGAGAAGACACATTGCAACGGGAGATTGAAGAATAATATTCCGCAGGTTACCTTCACTCACCTCGAGTTGTTTCCGGATCCGCGCGTTTTCGATCTTGTTAAATACCTGATGTGTTGTTTCATGGCAGACCACGAGTATGCCATCAATTTCGCCCGACTCGCCAATAACCGCGCTGTAGCTGAACGTCCAGTACACATCTTCGATCCTTCCATTCCTGAAGATCGGCACAAGCTTGTCCTCAATGAAAAAAGACTTACCGGTGTTGCGGACCTGTTCAATTAACGGGTAGATGATCGGCCATATCTCCGGCCAGCAATCCACTCCGCGTTGTCCCAAAGCGGTCGGATGTTTCCCCTCGTCGCCCAGGCTCGGGCGGTATGCGTCATTGTAAAACTGGATCATCTCATTGCCCCACCAGAGGAACATGGGAAAATCCGATCGCAGAATGATACTTACGGTAGTTCGGAGACTTTGCGGCCAGTTATCGAATGAACCGATCGGAGTTTTGCTCCAATCGTACGCGCGTGTTAAAGCCCCCATTTCTCCCCCACCTTCCAGATAAGGATGAGCGGTCGATTCTCTAACAAGGATCATAAGAGTAAAAACTTGAACATCAACAATTTGTGATCTTTTAAGATGTACTTTACACGATAACGCCACGGTAATTCAGCCCGGCTATGAGACACACCGCGAACAAATACCCGGGACAATAAGATTCCTGGGAGAATCAGCGCTACGGAGGACTTCATGATAGTTCCAGAGGAAACACAAAGTTGAAGGTAGCGAATATTATTGATTTCTATTACTCTGCAATTAGGGTACTGTAAAAATTCCAGTCGATGAAATACCGGGGAGGAATCTGCATTAGTACGGCCTGTCAGCGTTGCATAATTTACAAAACCAAAATGAGAGCCAATCGTCGCGGTTCGAAACGGATCCTTGTACCAATGGCGCTTGATACAAAGACAGGGGCTTAATTGGACTCAACGTTCTTCCACAACAGAACCCGCGCCGCGTGACGTCAGGGCTACGCTATATGTAAGTGTCGGCCGGCAGATGTTCGGGCATGGCAAAATGCAGGAAACCATGGACACGCCGGCATAACGAACACAACTGCGG